>CAZAVC010000118.1:0-6212 GCA_964488265.1 uncultured Fimbriimonas sp. | reverse complement strand
GGCGGGGACAAGCACATGGGGTCGCGTACAAACGTGATACATGACGGGCTGCCCACGCAGTCGCGGGGGCAAAAGCTGCGAACTCTTCAACCCGTGAACGAGTTGAGGTCCTTTCACTCGGGAACCCGCGGTCCTGGAAAGAGGTTCCCGCGGACTCATGCGGCAACCGGCTCGACTTGCGTCGCTTGCCAAAAGCACTTTGCTTTCGATAGTTTAGAGAAAAGCGAGGGCCGGTCAGCAAGCCGAGGATGCCAGCCACAATTCGGAGGATCGGAACAGCATGTTCAACCTCAGGCACTTTGGCGCCCTCGCACAAATTACACGGCCGGAGCGGAGGGATTGAAACAGCAGCCTGACTATCTCATCCGTCAACGACTGCCGAGAGCCTCTTCGATCGGTGAAAATCACCTCGCCGGACGGGAACCATCGTGCTCAGGGGCGCGGATTTGTCGTGCGGAAATCGAGTGGTTCCATTAAAATTATGAACGCTTTGACTAGCAGAGTGTCACTGTTCGATATTCTAACTAGCGGACTAACTTTTTTGCAAGCCATGCTTTAATAACGGAATTCGGAAAGACGCCACGCGAGGATAGCTATCCGCATTATAACGCCAGCCAATAAACATCCCGATCGTATGGCCTTCAAGTGTCCTAGCAATTCCGAAATATACGTCGAACGCGTTATATCGCGGTGTCGGCGCTACATCGCCGTAAACCATTGGACAGTGCAACCCACGGCACTGGAAGCCTGGGTATCAAATTTTGCAACGAGAGAGGAAAGGCATTTAGCCGCCTGCTTGCTCGACTCCGTGATCTTCCGCAATGAGGAACAGGTCAAAGCCATGATTCAACAAATGCTTCAGAGGACATTGAGCGACGCTCTCGCTGCGCAGGGCGAGTTTGGCGAAGATTGGCAAACACTACTTGGAGATCAACTCAATGACCCAGGAATACGGCTAATTCCTGTCATTCGAGACACCGATCCACCCACAAAAAGTGGGCCACTTGTCGCGCGTCTATTCCACCGGCTTGGAGGAGTAGATGAAAACTGGATGACTTGGCCTTGGCTGATCCAGAGGTGCATCAACTCTAAAGCAAAGGCGATCGTGCTAATCGACGACTTTCTTGGTAGCGGAGTTCAGTTCAACGCATTTGCTAAAAAATTGAAGCTCTCTGAGATCACTGAAACACGGATCGTGTACGCTCCGCTTATGGCTCATCCTGATGGGATCGCATATATCACAAAATCTCATCCGAAAATTCTTATTGTCCCAGGTGAAGTATTACCTTCAGATGCGAGTCACTTTCGAAATCTTCATAGGAGAATCGACGGCCACAATGAAACAGCCGAAGCAAAGAAAGTCTATGAGAGCTATTGGCAAAGAATAGGTGTCCATTTACCGGAAAGAAGGGCGTATGGTTGGCGAAGACTAGGGCTTGCCATTGCATTTCAGCATGCTACGCCAAACGCCACCCTGCCTTTGTTTTGGATGAACAAGAGTCCACACAAGCCGATCTTCCAGCGATGAAAGCACGCAACCTCCAGATTTCATGCAACAAGAACAGGGCTGAAGAATTAGGGTGTGACGTATGGGACTTTTTCGTTGTTCCTCACTTTTACTACGAACTCGACATTCGGGAAGCCACAAAGCCTCGAATAATTGAAGGAGGACGTGGCAGTGGCAAGACGATGCTTCTTCGCTACTTCTCGTACCAAAGCACGTTCTCACCGCGAAGAACTGCGATAAGCGCTGATGAACTGAAGTTTATTGGCCTGTATTGGAAGGCTGACACTCAATTCGCCAGACAAATGATCGGCCGCGGACTGGGTGAGGAGGACTGGATCTCAGCCTTCAACCATCACTTCGCAGTCACTCTAAGTTTGGAGATACTGAAAGCTATTAGCGCTGTAGCCTGCAGTCAGTGCGAGAGCTTTTCTGAAGCAGGTTTATCCAGTCTTGATTTTACCAGTCTCAAAGGCTATTCGGACGAGATTCCAAGTCGCTTCACCGAACTAGTCAAATACCTAACCTCTGCAAGCAGGCGCTTTGAGACTTGGTTAAACAATCCAAGAACGACGCCGGCGCCCTTGTTCCTCCCAGGGAGAAAGTTTGCACTAGCGATTGTCGATGAAATTCGCAAACAGGAGCAGGCATTTCGGGACACTGTCTTTTCACTATATTTAGATGAATACGAAAATTTAACCCAACTTCAGCGTCGCATAGTCAATACACATATCAAGCATTGCGAAGTACCCTTGATAGTTCACCTTGCCATGAAGAAAGGCAGTCTGAACGATAGATCTACCCTCGGTGATGAAAGCATCGTTGCAGTGTCGGACTATCGAGTTCGTGATCTTGACGAACTGTTGAACTCATCGGGGTTCAAACTCTTTGCGGCAGAAGTTCTATTTTCGCGAATCGGACGATCCGGAGCGCCGTCGGTTCCGGTAGATCTCCGTGCGCTCAACGATCCAGGCAAGTTAGGAGAGCGGCGTTCGGCGGAATATGGCTCATGTGTCCTCGATGCTGCAGACCACCTTCTCCCTGGATTAACGGAGAAGCAAATTGCGGCGGAGGTTTGGAAGGACGCCAGTTTCCGGACACGTGTGGAGCGTGAAATTGATACCTCCCTTAGGGGTACCGGATGCGTGCCGGGTGAAGTGTGGCGCGACGTGCCTGCAGAAGCGGTATTAGTTGCTAACGCATTGCTGCGAAGGGGGTCCCTTTCGCCAAATGAGATCCTCAAAGAGCTAGACCAACTGCGCAAAGGGGAAGCGAATAGATTCACAGGAAGGACAAATTGGATCCACAACAACCTTCTGGGGGCTATCTTACGTCTATACGGAGCGGTTCAGCGACCCTGCATCGTCTATGCAGGGTTTGACACCTTCATTCTGCTGGCTCATGGCAACTTACGTCACTTCCTTGAATTGTGCGATCGATGCCTCGCCCAAGCGACCGAAGAAGACTTGGCTAATGGGATTCCATGGAGTACCCAAGCGGAGGCGGCCGTTCAGGCTAGCGCAAGTTTTATATCGGAAATCCGGAATTTCGGTCAACTTGGCTACACTCTCCGGAATCTCGTCTTGGCCCTTGGTTCGCTCTTCGCCCTAGCCCATGCACGACCGACCTTAAGTGAACCGGAGATTAATCACTTCTCGGTGAAAGGGGGCGGGTCTTCTGATGACGGGGATGGACTTCTATTTGCCGAAGCGATCAAGTGGTCCGTCCTCTTTGAAGAGCGTGAAACGAAAGTCAAGGAAGAGGGTTCAGCATTTATGGATGCGGACTGGGTTCTAAATCCAATTTACGCTCCTTACTTCAAGATATCATACAGAAAGCGACGAAAATTGCAGCTCACCATCGACGAGATCCGGGTTATGGTTAGGGGGGCTATCGATGAGCGGCGAGACTTGCTCCGGAGGTACCGACAACACTGGGCAATAGAGCAAGAATCAGAATCGATGCCGTTATTTGAATTCACTCGAGAATCTACGTGACATGAGAGTTCCTGACTTAATGAGGCGTCTCTTGATGGCCAAAAGAGCATCGGAGTGCGATTTGCCGGCTGTCTCATGCGATCTTGTTATCACCGGAGAGGCAATCGATGATCGTGGTCGCGCGGCCCTCTCCTGGGTCGCAAAGAATGGAACCGAGGCTCTCCAATGTCGATTTGATCCTGCAACTCAAGAGTTTTACCTAGGCGGGGATCAGATTTTTCCTTCAGACCTTCCAGGTGCATTATTGAAGAATGGCAGGAAAAGATTCCTCTTCGAATGCACAACCTTAGGAACACCTGAAATTGCCTTGTGCTGCAAGGCACTCGGAGAGTCTGCTGGTGTTGTTTGCAGCTTTCTATATGTTGAGCCGCGCGGCTACAAACCATCTGATTTTATTGAAGGCTTTATACGAGAGCGAGATTTTGATTTGTCGGTGGACTTTCAAGGGTTTTGGCCAATACCTGGAGTCTGTTTTCAGATGCATGAGGACACCAAACAAACCACTGTCTTCTTGATCGGATTCGAAGGGGATCGTGCGCAACGGGCACTTGAAGAACTTAAGATTGCGCGACCCGGAGTCGCTGTAGTTCTCGGGGTTCCTGCGTTTAAGCCTGGATGGGAATGTGACACTTTAGCTAACAATATTCAGTTACTAAGCATAGCTCATGAAGGACGGGGCATCAGCTATTGTGGGGCAGATAATCCCAAAGCTGTAATGCAACTCTTGTACAGGATCTCGTGCGATGTGGGCAACGAAGAGCCACTCTTTATTGCTCCGCTCGGAACCAAGCCTCAGGCTATTGGCGCGGCGTTGTTTGCCGCATTTACCAAGCATACTGGGTTGCTCTATGACTTTCCCGTGCACAGGAATTCCCGTAGTAACGAAATCTCGAAATGGCATCTCTTCCAAGCTGCTTGGTAACCTCTTACGGTGTTCATGAAACACCTGATGAGCTTGCATGTGCTTTAGCTAGTTATGTGCCAGAGCATGCGAAACACGTTCTCGATCCATGCGGCGGGAATGGGGCTTTGTTGCGGCCACTCCTCTTCCGAAACTGCAGCCTCTATGCTGTCGATGTTCGGGCAGATGCTTCGGTTTCTATTAGGAGGAACTTGTCGGCAGCTACTAAACTGCATGTTATCGCGGACGACTTCCTTTCACTTCCAGCAAATTTCTGGCCTATATCCATGGATTGCGTCGTCATGAATCCTCCTTTTTGCGGAAAGAAGGCTGGATTCGTTCTCAGCGGAGTCGGCGCTAGTGCTAGAATAACCTCAAAAGAGGTCTCCTTTCTAAGGAAGGCACGCGAGATGGTTCGCCCGGGTGGGCGGATCGTAGCTATAGTACCGCCATCGCTGATTTGCGGGTCGCAATTTAAATGGTTTAGGGAGGAGATGTGCTCAATTGGCACAGTGCGTATCGTGCATGAGCTTCCACCGTTCACTTTCAGAAACGTTGAATCGCGTGTTTATATTCTTGTATGGGATCTAAATCCAACTACAGGCGGCAAGACCTTGCTACTGAATCATAGCATTACAGATCCAGATCGACTCTCGATATCAAAGGCGTTAACGAAGGCCGGCTCTCGACTGGACTATGGGTATCACCACGGATTGCGGCAATTTAACTTGTTGACCTCGACGACAGCGCTTGGGTCTCGATCGCTTGGCGAGACTTTTGAGATACTGCGAGGTTCTTTGGAGACTCCAGCTGGTAAAGCCTGTGGTGTTCACACTTGTGATGGGCGAGGTCAAGTTTGGGATACCCGAGGAAGAGTCCCGTCAAAGAGACTCGATCAAGGGGATAAGATCATTCGTAAAGGTGACTTACTCCTTAAGAGGGTTGCACGAAATGCGCTGCGGTCTTGCGGCAGCGGCCGACTTTGCGAGGGTAAAACTTGGACAGACTGTGTTTTTGTTCTTCGCCCACGCTATAGTTTCGAGCATGCCAAAGCGCTACTACTGGTCAGAGTTATTCTAGGTCTGTCTTGGGTCGAGGATATGCTGGCAAAGGGCGCAGGGTCACAGTTCATTAGCAAATCGGATCTTGAACCGTTGCCTCTTCCATGGCGACTATTGGACAATAGTCCAAGTCTTGTTAGAGATTATCGAAAGGCTCTTGCGGCTAGCCAAATGTCGATGCTGGACGCGATCGAAGCGCGAGTGCGTGCCAGTCTTTCAACCCGCATCGGAAAATCGTTCTAAATGCGTTCTAGCACCCGCAAAGTTTTGGGCGACAGGCCGCCGTCCCTCCTCTTATATATTTTTCTTGTCAGCTGAAGGTCGAATGCGTCCAAGCTAATGGAGACTTTTTCTCAAGGACTAACGAATAAACAAAGACCTTCCGTTTAGTTTGGCTTCCGTCTTCTGTTGGACCAGCGCAAGGGCTACGGCTTTCCTCGATCATTTTTCGCCGGTAGCCCCGTGACACGTCCTCCGTGCTACGAGGATTGAGTAGCTCGTCCCTTTCACGCCCGGCTGTCCGGAGCCGATCCATCGATCCGCTGTGCTTCGTGCTCACGGGCGCCCCTTGGCACCGCTCCGGAGTTCGTAGCGGAGGCCACGGGGACAGACTCCGCCGAGTTCAGGAACACCCCCCTACCGGCGCCTACTCGAACTCGGACCCGATCCCGATGCGGAACCGACGGCAGCATCAGGCCTCTGGGGTGGTCCTCTTGTCACCTCCTGATCCAAAGTTGTCACCGCTGGGC
>CAZAVC010000117.1:0-6245 GCA_964488265.1 uncultured Fimbriimonas sp. | reverse complement strand
GCAACATGTTGCTCGACGTTGGACCGTACGAGGACGGGTCTCTGCAGCCGGAACAGATTGATCGCTTAGAAAAACTAGGGGACTGGATCAAGCCAAACGCAGAGGCCATCTATGGAACCGTCGCGGGTCTGCCGCCAGGACTCTTTTACGGCGCGAGCACCTTCTCCAAAGACAAACGAAACCTCTATCTGTTTGTGTTCGATATGCCTGCAGATCAGGTCGCGGTCAAAGGACTCCGCGCAAACCCAACAAAGGTGAGCGTGCTGAACGGAGAAACATTGAACGCAACGAGGATAGGCGGACTCGGCGAAACGCCAGGAATCCTCTGGATCGATGTTGCGGGAGTGAAGGCAAATCCCAACGCTACGGTTCTAAAACTTGAGTTCGAAAACCCGGTGGAACTCTATCTCGGAAAGGGAAGAGGCTAACTCCGAACGGCGAATCGCATTTTCCTTGAACTCCTAAAGCCGGAAATCAGGGAAAATGCGGTTTATCGCCATGAAATCATCTGCCTTAATGGCTCTCGTTCTTGTGATGGGTGTGCAAACGCCCGGCGGCAAGAAAGTTCTCGACCACTCGGTGTACGACGGTTGGAAGTCGATTCGAGGCACCACTCTTTCTAACAACGGTCAATGGGTTGCCTACGCCATCGCTCCTCAAGAGGGAGATATGGTGCTGGAAATTCAAAACACCAAGACCAAAAAGAAGTACGCCTTTCCGGTTGGCCAAAGCTTAACGCTGCCCGCCGGTTCGCCAACCACCCCGCGCGTTTCGTTCTCCGGAGACTCCAAATTCCTTGTAGCTACCGTTCTTCCTAAGTGGGAAGAGTACAAGAAGGCTCGGAAGGATAAGGCTAAGCCAGAAGATCAACCGAAAAACGCGCTACTCATCGTCGATCTGGAATCTGGCAAAGAGACCCTGGTTCCTAAGGTGACCTCTTGGCAACTCGCCGAAGAAGATAAGGGGTTCTTGTTGTATCGGCCAGAACCCGCTCCTGCCGCTCGACCTGCCGCTCCGGCACCGGCTTCAGAGAAGCCTGCTGAAGTAAAGGCGACCGAAGTCAAACCTGCCGGCGAAGCGCAAGAGAAGAAAGAAGAGGTCAAAAAGAAGAACGACCACCGACCAGGCGATCTGTACGTTCTTCGAAGGCTGTCCGACGCGAAAGAAACCAAGCTCGAAAACGTCACCTCGGCAAGCTTCAACAAGACGGGAGAAGTGCTTGCAGTAGCTATCAGCGACAAGGATGGAAAGGGCGACGGAATTTTCATTCACACCCTCGCGACGGGTCAAAACGTAGACGTCGTCAAGCAACTCGGTCGCTATCCGCGTATGACGCTCAGCGACGATGGCAAGCAACTTGCTTTCCTAACCGATAAGGATGACTACGCGGCAAAGACTCCCAACCTGTCCCTGTACCGATTTGAAGTGGGTCCTAACCGACTCAAGCAAATCGCGAAGGTCGGTGATGCGGATCTGCCCAAGGACTTTGTGATCGCAACTGGTGCGCTCGGCTTCAGTGAGTCTGGAAAGCGACTTCGATTCGCCGTCGCTCCGAAGCCGCAAACCCCTCCCGAGGTCAACCCGGATGAGGCGGTGACGCTGGATGTTTGGCACTGGCAAGACGGAATTCTGCAGTCACAACAGCTCAACCAGGTCGCAGCAGAAAGAAACCGGTCCTACGAAATCCTTGTCGATCTGGGATCGAACAGGAAGGTACAGCTAGAGTCGCCGGAGTTCCAAAACGCTTCGGTTTCGAACAAGTTCGATCACCCGTACGGTCTCGTTTCGGACAACCAGAAGTATCGAAAGGGCTCCAGTTGGGGTCAATCTTTCACCGACTACTACGTCAAAGATCTCCGATCCGGCGAGCAGCGACCTCTGGCAACAAAAACGGAGGCCGGTCTCGCCCAAACGCCCGATGGCAAGTTCGCCATCGGCTACGAGGAAGAGAGCAAGCAACTCGTTGCTTACGATCTCAAATCGCTGGACAAGAAGGTCCTTAACAAAGATCTGCCGCCGATCTGGGACGAGCTGAACGACGTTCCCTCTCCTGCCGGACTCATCGGGTTTGGTGGCTTCACCAAAGATGGCGGAGTGCTCGTCTACGACGCGTTCGACATCTGGCATGTCGACATTGCGGGCAAGAACGCACCAAAGAACCTCACGAACGGCTGGGGCCGAACCCTCAAGATGCGCTATCGCATCGTGCCTTTGGATAGGGAAGCCGACTATGTCGACCTCTCTAAACCGCTCTTCTTAAGCGCGGTGGATACCCGAACCCTTGATAGCGGTTTCGCATCGCTGGATGAGCTTGGCTCCAAGCCGAAGCCAATTCTGTTCGAATCCAAGTCGTTCGGATCGGTTGCGGGTCTCCGAGGTCAAGCTTCGAACACCGTGACCAAGGCAAAAGACGCAGACACCATTGTTTATGCTCGCCAAAGCGTGGAGGAGTATCCCGACCTTTGGGTGGCGGACAACATCAAGTTCGAGAATCGGGCAAAGATCACCGACGCCAATCCGCAGATCAAAGACTACGTTTGGCCTACCGTTGAGCACGTGGACTATCTGTCCAACGATGGCGACCCGCTTCGCGGTCTCTTGTACAAGCCGAACAACTTCGACGCGTCCAAGAAGTATCCGATGATCGTTTACTTCTATGAGCGAGATTCGGAGGGCCTGCACCTTCACCGCTCGCCCGCACCAAGTGCCTCCACGATCAACATCCCGCTGTTCGTAAGCAACGGTTACATCGTGCTGGTCACGGACATCAAGTACAAAACGGGCTACCCGGGCGAGTCTGCGGTCAACTGCATTCTCCCTGCCACTCACGAAGTTCTTCGCAAGGGCTTTGTCGATGAGAAGCGCGTGGGCATTCAGGGTCAAAGCTGGGGTGGCTACCAAGTGGGCTACCTCGTAACTGAGACCGATATGTTCGCCGCTGGCTGCGCAGGTGCTCCGGTCTCGAACATGCTCAGCGCGTACGGCGGAATCCGTGGCGAGTCGGGTGTTGTTCGAGAAGGTCAGTACGAAGGCGGTCAGTCGCGAATCGGTGGCTCCATTTGGGAGTATCCGCTTCGCTATCTAGAGAACTCGCCGCTCATTCATGCCGACAAGATCAAGACTCCGCTGCTCATCATGGCGAACGATAAGGATGGAGCGGTGCCCTGGCAACAAGGCATCGAGTTCTTCACCGCCATGCGACGGTTGGAGAAGGCCTGCTGGATGCTCAGCTACAACGGGGAAGCTCACAACCTTGTTGAGCGACGCAACCGCAAGGACTTCAGCATCCGGCTCAGCCAATTCTTCGATCACTATCTCAAGGGCATTCCGATGCCTCAGTGGATGGAGAAGGGAATTCCGGCAGTTCAAAAGGGGGCTAACATGGGGCTCTCCACAGGTAAGCCCGGTAACTGATCCGAGCTTCCAAACTCTGAAGCCGTCGAAAGCCTCCCCAGAATCACGGGGAGGCTTTCTTAACATTTCGTTAATATTTCGTTTACGATATCTTAACAATTGGCTTTCACCATAGACGCGGGGAGGGTGACTCGTTCGCCCCTGGTGCATTCATGAAAAAAGCATTTACTCTTATTGAGTTGCTCGTGGTCATCGCAATTATCGCGATCCTCGCAGCGATTCTTTTCCCGGTTTTCGCACAGGCTAAGGCTGCCGCAAAGCAAACGGAGAATCTGAGCAACCTAAAGCAGCTCGGTACCGCCGCGATGCTCTATGCAGGTGACAACGACGACCAACTGATGGTCGACCCGCTGGTCAACAACTGCCCTTCCGGAAACACGGGATCGGGTCAAATCGATCGCTGGGGCAACTATTACTGGCCGTTCCTGCTTCAACCGTATTGCAAGCAACAGCCGCAAACCATTCAAAAGTCTCGCGGTGGTTTCTACTGGAACCCGAATGCTCCTGAGTCCAACCCGCAAGAGCTGAGCGGAGCCCGAGCGCAGTGCGTTTGGCCACAACCCGCGCAATCGTGGGGTCTTCAGTGCGCAAATGGCTCGGGTGCCACCTGCGACAGCCTCCGATACTTCACCACTTACGGTTTCAACGAGCACATTGGCGACTGGCAAAACCGAGGCGCGGGTAGCTTGACCGCTTGGGAAGCTCCGGCAGAATCGTTCTTCCTCCTCGAAGCAACCGACAGCGAAATTGAGGGCGACGAGTTGGACGAGCTCTACAGCCGAACCCTGAACTGTACGAACTTCCCGGACCCAGATAACGCCGACGCAACTCGCGGTGGACATGCCGGTGGAACCACGATCGCTTACCTGGACGGCCATGCCAAGTGGCGCAAGACCACCTGGGGACCGCAAGGCGAGTGCAGCGTCAGCAGCAACGGCAACCCGCTCCTTAGCTGGCCGCCTTCGACGAACGGTGGAAACAACGTTCGCGTGAAGGGCTGGACCCCGATCTTCGACAACCCCTGATCCCGTTTCGGGGTAAACAAAAAGGCGCTCCCCGCTATGTTGAGCGCCTTTCTATTTTATTGAAAGCGCCTTACTTCTTGTTTCGTCGCTTTCGGGCGAATGCGGCGATTCCTGCGGCCAAAGCGAGCATCGTGCCAGGCTCGGGAACAGGCGTGATCACGGCTTGGCTGATCGGCTTGCCCTTGCTGTCAACGTCCGACTTGTAGTATCGAGCGATGTCGCTACCGTTATCGCCGAGATAAGTGTGGACCAGCGACGAGACGTTTCCGCTGAGTGCCGAGCCATCGGTGTTGCGGGCTCGGAACGAACCACCGGATATGTTCGGGCTGGAAGAACCGTCTACGAGAACCTCCCAAAGGGCGACCTGTAGAGCGACCGCTTTATCTTTTCGCTCGTTGCCTACAGGAAGGATAAAAATGCTGGGGGCGTACTTGTTAATCAGGTAACCCGCACGAAGACCCCGGGAGCCGAGAACGTTAGAGTCCAACTCGGTAGTCCCGAACGGGCCAGAGACCATGCCGGTCTTGGGGTCGGCACAGAAGGCGGTGAAGTTGAGCGTTGGGCTGACTTCTTTCATCTTGAGTTCGCCACCGAAGACGGTAGAGAAGCTCGAACCGGAGTTCGTCGAGATGCTCACGTTGCGTCCTTCGCCCGTGCCTAGGAACTGGAGGTCGATTGCCATTGCTTGCGCTCCAAGGACAACTGCTCCAAGGGAGATGGCTAGGCGAACGGTGATGTTTCGGTCAAGTGAAAGCATGAAAGGGGTAGGAGCGAGATCTGTGCCGGTGGTGAGGTAATCGTGAAAATGACCAAAAAAGCCCCCCTGCCGAAGCAGGAAGGCTCTTTTTGCCTCGATCCCTGAGGCGGCAACTCCGTATCGGAGTTACTTCTTGTTTCGTCGCTTTCGAGCGAAAGCAACGAGGCCCGCGCCGAGAGCAAGCATGGTGGCAGGCTCTGGAACCGGGGCGAGAACGCCTTGGCTCAGAGGCTTACCGTTCGAACCGAGATTCGATTGGTAGTACTTCGCAACACCGCTACCGTTGTCGGAAAGGTAGCCGTTGATCAGCGTGGTCAGGCCGGAGCTAAGAGCGTTGCCGCTCTCGTCTTTTGCCCGGAAGGTTCCGTTGGTGATGTCGTTGGGCGAGTTGTCGAGCAAGATCTCCCAAACTGCCACCTGAAGGGCGAAAGCTTGATCCTTTCGGGCGTTTCCGGCCGGAAGGGAGAAGATCGAAGGCGCGTACTTGTTCACCAAGTAGCCGGCTCGAAGTCCCTTGGAACCCAAGAGATCGGAACCGCCAAAGCTGGTGCCGTATGCGCTGCTGGACATGGTCGTGACCGGGTCGGAGCAGAAGCCCAGGAACGAGAGATTCGATGCGACTTCCTTCATTTGAAGTTCACCGCCGAACACGTTCTTGAAGCTACCGCCCGAGTTGGTCGAGATGGCGAGAGTTCGGCCTTGACCCGATCCCAAAAACTGGAGATCGATAGCCATTGCCTGAGAACCTGCCGCAAGCACGCCGCCGACTACGGCAACTCGCGAGAGGGTATTGAATGAAACCAGAGTTTTCATCAATGACACTTGCCCGCAAGAATCGTGCCAATGCCTTTGACAGACCTTCTAACGACTAGGGTTTAACGTAAAGAATCTTGTTCACTCCACCGGAAGCGAGGGTATCGGTGAGAGCGCCAATCGAACCATCCGCCAAAGCATCGTAAAGGTAGACCTGTGAATTGTCCTGGCTAAGGATAAAGAGAAGCGATCCATCTTCAGAGCAATCGACACCAAAAACCGCTCCAGTGGGAGAG
>CAZAVC010000116.1:0-6269 GCA_964488265.1 uncultured Fimbriimonas sp. | reverse complement strand
ATCGGTGGCCTGGCTTTTGGGAAGCTCCGATGCGTTTTTTTCTCGGAGGGTCTTAACTACCCGTGGGTGAAAGCTCTTCTTGGAATCATGCTCTTCGCCATGATTCTTTCCGGGAAGCAAACTCGGCGAGCGGCCATTCTTGCGCTGATTGCGGTTCCTCTCTCCAACTTTGTCACGGACATATTCAAGAAGGGGATCCCCATGCCGAGGCCTTTGAACGATCCGAACCTTACCGATTGCATCATGCGGGTCGGATATTCTGACTCGGCGGGAACGGCGAGTGCTCACTCTGCCAACATGATGGCGGCAGGAGTGATGTTTCTCATCCATTTGCGATGGTTCGGAGTGCCCTGGTTTGCCCTTGCCGTCTTTGTTGGGTTGAGCAGAATCTACAACGGCGCTCATTATCCGAGTCAAGTGGTTCTTGGATGGGTCGTTGGTGCGTTTATGGCTATTAGCGTGCATCTCATCGCAGAGCGCATCCGTAAAGGAAGAGAGCAGAAACCGATCGAGACCTCCTCGTCGAAAAACCTCCAAGAGATTCATGAGCCAACGCAGTCGTAGCGCTTTAAACCCCCAACAGCGGTCGCTGATCTACGCGACGATTGTTTCTATCGCTCTCACCCTTATTCCTTTTGGGCGGTTTGTGCTCTTTCCGATCCAGTATCTCAACACGCACTTCCACGAGGCGATGCACGCGTTCGCGACTCTTGCCAGCGGTGGTCTTGTGCGCAAGATTGAAGTTTATGGGGATACCTCCGGGGTGACTCTCAGCCAAGGCGGATCGCTGTTTCTCATCGCGCCTGCGGGCTACCTTGGCGCAACCTTGCTTGGCGCCTTCGTTATTGCCTCGTGCATGAATGGGGAAGCGGCTTCGAAGATTGCCCGGGGCCTCGCCATCGCACTCATGGTCGTGATCGTCTTGTGGCTCAGAGGAGACCTAGTGGGACTGCTAACCGCTTTTGCTTGGTTAGGAGTCTTGTGGTCCATCCCAAAGATTGCGGATGTCGAAACCCGGATGTTCGCGGTTCAGTTCATCGGAGTTCAGCTTTGTTTGACGTCGTTGGCGTCGTTCCGCGATCTCGTAATGCTCAGTTCTCTCACTGAAGCCGCTACCGATGCAAAGAACATGGAAAGAGCCACCGGTATCCCTGCCATTGGCTGGGCGACCCTGTGGCTCGTACTTGGTGGTATCGGGCTGATTATTGGCCTGCGTCGGGTGCTGGCTCCGAGGCGTTAGCCGCAGCTCCAACAAGAATTGGCTCCGAGAGTTCCAAGTGTCCTAGGGTGTCGAGCTTTTCTCCATCGACCTTTAGGACGACCGACTTCACCTTCGGAAACTGACCTAAGCAAACCTGGAGTGCTTTCACGAAATCAGACTCTTCGCCAGAGGAAAAACCATTCCTAATTCCGCTCGAAACATCCAAAGTGGCCGCGCCATCCTCGGAGAGCTGAAAGTCCACAAAGTTGAACTCCTTGTATCCAAGGGTTCTCAACATGGCATTGAGGGCACCTAGTTCAGGCTCCTTTGCCGAGACCTTGACCGATCCGAAAAGCTCGTAGCCCGTTTCCGTCTGCTTAATCGACTGAACGCTCACCTGTTCCTTAAGAGGTGCCGGATCGTTGACAGTGTCGGTAGATTGGTTGGTTGGACGTTGAATGGGAGTCTCTGGTTTAAGAATGGGATTCTGCTTACTTCCAGGTGCAGATTGGACGTACGTCGCGATGCCGGCCAAGCCCAGCCCTGCAAGGAGACCGAATGCCACCAGCGTAATGGGGAATGACTTGCCTTTGCTCATTGTCCTAAGAACGTTTTTAATCCTTGCACGATCGCCTTACCGACGCCCTGCTGAAATTCCTTCGTTTGCATTTTCGCCCGATCTGTTGGGTGAGTGATAAATCCACACTCGATCAAAACTGCAGCTGCTTTTGTGTCTCTAAGAACTTTCAAACCACTGGAATACAAGGTGCTGTCACTTCGGTATCCCAAGTCTGGAAGCTTGCCGTAGCGGAGGAGTTCTCGATGAATACACTCTGCCAGGAGCTTTCCGATGGCGTTCTTCTTGTGATAGTACGTTTGCGACCCGCTCGGGGATGCGCGGCCTCTTCCAGGAGAGTTGATGTGAATCGAGATGAAGAAATCAGCTTTGTTTTTGTTCGCGAGTTCGCATCGGGCATCAAGGGACGGATAGCTATCCTCCCGACGCGTCATGAGCACAGTTGCACCTTCTGCAGAGAGCTCTGCGGCGGCGAACTTGGCCATTGGAAGCGTGAGATGCTTCTCGCAGAGAGCGCCGTGCCGACAACCGGAGTCTGAACCACCGTGCCCGGCGTCGATGACAACGATCTTGCCCGCGAGTGACCCGCCTTGGGTCGGTCTCACAAGTTGAATCTGTAATCCGACTGGGCTCGACCAAAGCTCAACACCCATTGCTCGGGTGAGTTGGAAGGTTAAGTAGGTGCCACCTTTCTCTGAGCGGACGTTCACACCGGCAACAAACTCCGACTCGAATTTGTCGTCGGGAGAAAGTTGAAGATTGCTCTGCGGGATGAACAACTCAAACGCATCAGGACCTTTTTTGGCAAACTGAGCGGGCTTCTTAAGTTGAGCGGCGGGCAATTTAATCGAGAGCAGCGTGGTATTCGCGTTCTCGATATCTACTCCGATTCCGATCGTTTTCAGGGGTCCCGTTGGAACCGTCGGAGCCGGCGTAGTAGCGGTTTCTGAAGGGGCTGTTTGCTCTGGCACCACCTGTGGTGGCGTGAAGTCAAAAGTGAAATCTTTCTTCGGTGAGTCATCCGAAGTCGCTTTGGAGAGGTCGGGAACAAATGCCGTCTCTAAGACCACTCTAACCGTGTTTGGCTTGAATTGGGAGACGCGAGCGGTGGACTCCAGGTCGAGCTTTGTATTCGGTCCGAGCCGAGCACCGACGATGTCTAACACTACTCGAGAGGGCGAGGTGAGCGTCGTGACTGAAGTTTTTAGAGGAAGCGTGGAAGAGAAGTTGACCGTTCCTTTAGAAACTCGAACATTCTTTAGAGCCGCCGCCACTTCCAGTCGATCAAAGCCCGGCGTCCAGGCCGCAATGGCTCCGGCTTCCGCAACCAAATCGCGAACGGACAAGCACGCCTGACCGTTGACCTCCTTCAAGGTTGTCATGTAGAGCGATTGATCGATGATGACCTTTGCTTCTCCGTTTTGCACGGAGGCGCTCCATCCAAAAGCTTCCACCTGGGCAATGGGCAAGTAGAAGTCGTCCGCAATGCGGAAACCCTTCGCGGGTGTTTCAAAGTGTGTAAAGGTAAGTTCCGCCTTGCGAACGGCACCCGTTACGTTGGCTTGCACCGACTTGTTCTGCCGACCTTTGGTCGCTGATGAAGGTCCTCCTGCTAATGCAGTTGTCACCAGCGCCACTCCTAGCGCGAAAAAGCCAACACTCCTTGTCATTACGGCCCCGGTAAATTGTACAGCCATTCTAGAAATTTCAGTGCCAGAAAAGCGCACCGACCGATCCCTAGGGTAAATTCTTGGCTCCTTTCGGGAAATCGTCAGATGCGGTTTTCCTCTCGGGCGGTTAGCTCAGTTGGTAGAGCGTCTCGTTTACACCGAGGTTGTCGGGGGTTCGAGTCCCTCACCGCCCACCATTCACCCTCCAAAAGGTGAGTGTTCCGTCCCCGGTTCAAACCGCGGATGGATCTGAACGTCATTCCGTTCTGGTAGGACAGCGCCTTTCCTGGCTAGGAACCGATTCTTGTCGTCTCGCAGAAAAATTGCCCGCCTCATGCGCGGTTACTGTCACAAGGTCCAACTCAAGATTTTTAGTGTCTTGAACAAATAACAAACCCCGAGGATTCAGAGAATCGTCGGGGTTTGTTCCGTCCTAGTTGACTAAGACTCTAATTGCCGGGTCCAGGTGCACCCGCACCCGCGGGCGGTCGAGGCCCGCCACCGGTATCAAGACTGCTCTTGAAGTCGGCCGGAGCTTGAGTGGCTCCCGGCGGGATGTTTACCTTCGGCTTCTCGCCACTGCTGTACGCCTTCTGCTCGGCTGGGGTGGCGGCCGTTTCCGAACCGCAACCAACCATAGCGAAAGCCGCCACGAGGGAGCTAACAACCAGTAGAGTCTTTTGAACCTTTTTCATTGCTTAACTTAGAGTCGGGTGTAGTTCCACATGTTCTGTTGATCGAACTGTGGCTCGTAACCTTCTGCAGGGTTGGTTTGGACCGGATCCATCGACTTTGCGTGTCCGTCGGTGAACACGAAGATGCCTTGGTTTCCGTAAACCGCAACGGAGCCGTATCGGTCGTTTCGGTTAACAACAACGGTTTGGCCGTTTGCAGTTACCGTGTAAGGACCGCCCGTTCGAGGGGTTGCACCGGGAGGAGGGGTTCCTTGCGGGTGAACCGTAGGACCTGCGAAGTCCCAGAACGGAGCGCCCGTGATGAGCGCGCCCATGCCCCAGATGTTGTTACCGTAGTAGTGCGAAGCGTACATGATCGTCTCCGCAGGTCGACCAACCATCGTTTGGCTGACAACGTACGGACCGCCGTACCAAGTTTGGAGCATGTTGATCACGCCTACTGCTTGGTTGCCGGTGCCGTTCCACTTGATAAGAGAGTTAGCGGCGTACGAGATTGGAAGGGTGTTTGTCGGGAACCAGTTCTGCCAGAACGCCGTGCTCTTGGGGTCTTGTGGGTCCAACAGCATTGGGTAGTTCTTGATGTAAGGTTGCGTCGACCAAACCCAGCTACCGTTCGGGTAGTACCAGTCGTTGCCGGAACCAAACGGGAACATGTCGTCGTTGTCCGTGCTGTAAATCAGGGTAGCCGTAGCCGTTTGCTTACAGTTGGAGAGCGACTGGGTCTTCTTCGCGGCTGCCTTCGCCTGTGCGAAAACAGGGAAGAGGATTGCCGCGAGGATCGCGATGATCGCGATAACTACGAGGAGTTCAATTAGAGTGAATGCTTTTCGTTGCATGGTTAGTCTCGTCAATGAGATGGACGCGCTGCCGTTTCTCGGACTTCGAGATGACAGTCGGGAATGATGAATGATTGTTCTGGACCGCTTGCACGGAGCTAGAGTTGCCAGGGAGAGAAATCGTGCGTGGCAAGGACAGGTTCGCAAAATCAACTTTTCCAAGAAGCCTGAACTGGGAGGAGGCTCTTTTGGATTCGACAAATTGTTCGCGGAAAATGTTCATGCCCCGGTTGCGCTAATTGCGTTGATAATGCAAAACGCTGGATTTATGGTTAAATGCGAGTTCGCTCTATAAAGATACAACGATATAGTTGGATTTGTTCTTCCTTTTTGTAGGAAGTTGCTTGAAGTGGTTAAAAAACAGGTCAAAGAGCCGTAAACAGGCTCAGCCACACTCCCCAAAAGGGTAGATCGCCTACCTTTTTGGTAAGCGATGGGTTGCAAACACCACTGCCCCTCCGGACGGGAACAACCCCGCCCGGATTCGCTCTTTCTCAAGATTTTTGTCTTGGGCAACGCATCCAGACCTAAGAAGCCTTCCCGAGCTCGTCCAAAAAACTTGAGATATGATCTTGCCAATGTTGTCGACAATGGCTATCGTGGCGGCTCTGATCCCATCCCTTTCAATTGGGATCGATGGAGGTCCCACGCGGATCGTTGCAACCGAAAAGCTGCGATTGCTAAAAACGGTGCCCGAGGCTTCCAATTTTGAAAAGACATCCAGCTATGAGGAGGTGATGGAGTTTCTCCGAGACCTCGAACGGCTTGGTGCACCGATCCGAGTCGAGTTCTCCGGCAACTCCCCGAAAGGCAAGCCAATCCCGCTCGTCGTGGCCAGTCGACCTCTCGTCTCAACACCGGAAGAAGCCGCCCGGTTACAACGACCGATTGTCTACATTCAGGCGAATATCCACGCGGGTGAAGTTGAAGGTAAGGAGGCCACGCTGGCACTTTTGAGAGATGTGTCCTTGCCTACCAACCCCCTTTTGGACAAGGTTGTGCTGGTGGTTCAACCCATTTACAACGTTGATGGCAACGATTCTTTCGGTCCCCAAGAGCGCAACCGTCCGGGACAAAACGGTCCGGCTGTTGTTGGGCTGCGAGCAAACGGGCAGGGATTTGACCTTAACCGAGACTGCGTGAAAGTGGAATCTCCCGAGATGGAGAGTGCCCTAACCGAGATTTACAATCGCTGGAACCCCCACGTGGTGTTCGATCTTCACACCACTAACGGGACCCGGCACGGATATCCGCTCACCTACGGAGGTCCGCTTCACGCGAACACCCATC
>CAZAVC010000115.1:0-6291 GCA_964488265.1 uncultured Fimbriimonas sp. | reverse complement strand
GTTAAGCAGTAAGGTTAGCGTTTTTGTTTGTGAAGATATGACCCCAGCAATGGAATGAACGACAAGGGAAAGGGATGGAAGGGAAGTCATCGATTAGGTTGGGAGTTTTGGGATGTGGTTCGGTAACCGACTTTGGACACGTTCCCGCTATTGAGCGTGTAAGGGCAACTTGGAATCTAGCCCCGGTTGCCTTTTTCGATCCATTCGTGGAGAAAGCGCACAAGTACGCCTCGCGGTTTGAGGGTGCCATCGCCACCGCCTCCTACGACGAGTTCTTCGCCCAGCAATTGGATGCCGTAGTCATCTGTTCTCCGATGCCGAAGCACCACGAAAACGTTCTGCTGTGCGGCAAGCACGGAGTACACGTTCTGTGCGAGAAACCGATCGCTGAGAACGAGTCGCAAGCGGAAGAAATGATTCAGGCGATGGAAGCCACCGGGAAGGGTTTCTTCATTGCGTTTGTTTACCGATTCTCGCCCATTGCACAGACGCTGAAACATTGGTTCCACACCGGCGTGATCGGGAATGTTCGATCCATTCGGATGGTCTACAACTGGAATCTGCACGGTCAATGGGTGCAGGATGCAGCCGGTAAATGGATCGAATCTCCTATGTGGCGCGGGCGAATGGTGGAAGGCGGCCCGATGATCGACTGCGGCGTGCATATGATCGACCTCATTCGATGGATTTCTGGCGAAGAGATTGTTGAGGCAAGTGGGCACGGCGCTTGGGTGAGCAACTATGAAGCCGCCGATCACATCTACGCGCATCTAGAAAGCGAGTCCGGGATTCACGGCATGGTTGAGATGAGCTTCACGTACGGCCACACGGCTAAGTTTCCTGCTCCACAGTTCACCTACGAGCTCATCGGAACGGGTGGAGTTGCGAAGTACGACCGCAACGGCTACCTTCTGGAGGCCAGGAACGGGGAAGGAATTCTGAAGGGCCCAAGCGAGGGAGAAAAGAACTTCGATGGCATGTGGAACGCATTCTGCCACTTCATCCGAACTGGGGAAGCTGGCGATCTCGCATCGCCAAGAGATGCTTTAGAAGCAACCCGAATCGCTCTCGAAACAACTCCGAGACGCATTCCGGTTGCTGCGGTTGTTAAAAAATAAGGCGACTCTCGGAGAGAGTCGCCTCGGTGATGCCTAACTATATTCGCAGCTTAGTTGTCTGCGTAGAGATAGAACTCGTACGGGTGCGGTCGAAGATCAACCGCGTCGCACTCATGCTCGAGCTTGTATTCGATGTAGCTCTCGATAAGCTCCTTCGTGAAGACGTCGCCCTTCAAGAGGAACTCATGATCGCTTGCGAGGGCCGCAAGGGTGGCTCGGAGCGAACCAGGGGTTTGCTCGATTTGAGCCTTCTCCAGCGGCGGTAGCTCGTACAGGTCCTTGTCGATCGGCTTCGGCGGCTCGATTCGGTTTTGGATACCGTCTAGGCCGGCCATCATCATCGCGGCAAATGCCAGGTACGGGTTTGCCATGGGGTCCGGAGCGCGGAACTCGATTCGCTTTGCCTTTGGCGACTTGCTGACCATCGGGATTCGGACACAAGCCGATCGGTTGCGTGCCGAGTACATCAAGTTGATCGGAGCTTCGTAGCCTGGAACCAGTCGGCGATAGGAGTTGGTGGTCGGCGCGCAGAATGCCAGAAGCGCTGGGGCGTGCTTCAGGATTCCACCGATGTACCATCGAGCGCTCTCGCTGAGTCCTGCGTAGCCTGCCTCATCGTAGAAAGTCGGTTGACCGTTCTTCCAGATGGATTGGTGGCAGTGCATGCCAGAGCCGTTGTCGCCATAAAGCGGCTTCGGCATAAAGGTCGCGATCATGCCGTTCAAGAAAGCGGTCTGCTTAACGCAGTACTTGTACTTCATCAGCTCGTCCGCCATCTTGGTAAGCGTATTGAACTTGATGTCGATTTCGCACTGACCTGCGGTTGCCACCTCGTGGTGGTGCATTTCCACGTCGATGCCGCACTCCATCATTTTTAGAACCATTTGCGATCGAAGATCCTGAAGCTTGTCGACCGGTGCGCAGGGGTAGTAGCCACCCTTAGGCTTGATGGTGAAGCCGGGGTTATCGTCCTCGGCGCTCTCCCAGTGAGCCTCTTGCGATCGAATCTTTACGAGCGTGTGCTCGGGTTTGATCGAGAACGCGAGGTGGTCGAACACGAAGAACTCAGCTTCTGGACCGAAGAAACAGGTGTCGCCGATTCCTGTGGACTTCAGGTACTGCTCGGCCTTAACGGCGGTGTATCGAGGGTCCTTAGCGTACGGCTGGCGAGTGATTGGGTCCTCGATGTTGCAGACGATGACCGCGGTCGGAACCTCAGTGAACGGATCCATGAAAAGGGTGCTCGGATCCGGGATGAGCAACATGTCCGATTCATTGATGGACTGGAATCCTCGGATCGAACTACCGTCGAATGCGAGTCCTTCTTCAAATGCGTCTTCGGTGAAGTGACCTGCAGGCAACGTGAAGTGTTGCCAGGTTCCCATCAAGTCCGTAAAGCGAATATCGACGAATAGAGCGTCGTTCTCTTCGATGTATGCAAGTGCTGACTTTGGATCCATATTGCTCCCAGAAAGGAATTTTCCTCGCCGGGGACTGGGTCCGAATTGAGGGCGCAGAACAGGGCGCTCTCCCCGTCGGGGGTTCCCGGTGAGGAACCGCTCGCGCCGTTGCAAACGATTGACCTATTATCGCCAATGAAACAAAAGAATAAAAGCCTACGAAGCAAAGAAACCTCGGAATTCTCTGGACATTTCGGTTCCCCGACCCATTCCGAGGTTTTTGCACAACGCTAACTGGACTAGAAGCGAAGGGCGCCCTTCGATTGCAAGACGGCATCTGCTACCGACTTAAAATCGACCTTTCCAATCGAGGGGACGGATACAGATTCACCGGTGAGCGTCTGCCAAGCCTCGGCAGCCTTCGATTGAAGATGAGGAAGGACGCTCCTATAGGTCTCAACGGCGATCCCTCCGATTGCCTCGGCACGCAGTCTTGCACTTTGCTCAGCGTATGCGAGCAAGAGAAGATCACTCGCGGCGCCGACCTCGATCTGACCGGATAGTTCTTGCTGAACCGCTTTTTGAGCGAGCTCCGAGAACCAGGAATCAGCGGTACCCAGCGCGAGAGATCCATCTTTCAGCTTTCGCTTAAGACGGTCCGCAAGGAACACTCGATTGATCTCGTTGGTCCCTTCATAGATGCGTGAAACGCGTGAATCCCGGTAGTGGCGAGCAATAGGGAACTCTTCCGTAAAGCCATAGCCACCGTAAATCTGAAGCGCCTCGTCGATAATCCAAGATTCAGCTTCGGTTGCAAAGACCTTCGTTGCCGAACACTCAATTGCGTATTCTTCAGCCGCCTTTCGATTGCCTGCGATCGTGCCCGCGTAGGCATCGAACGCGGAGTCGATGAGGGCACCTGTTCGGTAGGTTGCCGATTCTGCGACGAAGAACCAACCCGCCATTTGGGCGAGCTTCTTTTGGATCAGCCCGAACTCGGTCAGGGACTTCCCAAACTGCTTTCGATCCACTGCGTAAGCCGAAGAAATTTCAATGGCGTTTCGAGCGGGACCGATCGACATTGATGCGAGTTTGAATCGACCGATGTTGAGGGCGTTGAACGCAACGTGATGCCCAAGACCTGCTTCGTACAGTAGGTTTTCCTCGGGTATCTCGGCATTTTCGAGTACGAGTCGAGCCGTAGAGGATCCCTTAAGACCCATCTTGTGCTCTTCCCGAGAAATTGAAACGCCAGGATGGTCGCGCTCGACTAAGAACGCGCTGAACTTCTCGCCGTCGATCTTCGCCATCACCAGGAAGAGGTTTGCCCACTTGGCGTTGCTGATCCACATCTTAGTGCCGTTTAGCACCCATTTTCCGTTCTTGAGATCGGCCCGGGTGGTTGCGGAGAGGGCGTCACTGCCACTATTCGGCTCACTCAGGGCATAGGCTCCCATCCACTCGCCAGAAGCCAATAGAGGAAGATATTGCTCTTTCTGGCTCTCATTTCCGAAGAGGCTGAGACCGACCTGGCTGATGCCGCTGGTGATCCCGTAAGTGACCGAGAATGAGCCGTTCAAGCTCATGAATTCCAAGATTCGGGCGGCGAGGTTCTTCTGTAGTCCAAGTCCGCCGTACGCGTCCGGAGTATCGATCCCGCACAGCCCTAGCTCGCCTGCCTCGGCAATGAGCTTCGGCATGAGCCCATCTGCCTGTTTGTCGATCTCCTCAACAACGGGCAAGACTTTATCACGGCTGAATCGTTCCGCCGTTTCAATCATCAACCTGTCGTCGGAAGTGAAATCTTCCGGTTTAAAGGGTGCGGCGACTAGAGCAGAGAGGAAACTCCCGCCTTGAACAATGGAATGTTGACCGTTGGAATCGTGGGCAGTCGTGGACATCGTCGTTCACAGATAGAGAAGCATGGATTGCTTCCGCAAGCTCTATTATGGGTTCTACACCCGGATGAACGCACGGATCATCAAGCCCGAGGCGGCTAGATAAAAGGATTTCTGGTAGAGTCTTTGCACGCGCTGATTCTTCGCGCGATGCTCCTTGATCGGGCCTGTAGCTCAGTGGTCAGAGCAGGCGGCTCATAACCGCTTGGTCGAGGGTTCAAACCCCTCCGGGCCCACCAAAACTTTACTTAATTCGGCCCCAGCGGCTAGCGGGCCACCAAATAAACTCGGCTTTGCCAACAACCGATTCTCGCGGCACAAGACCCCAGAATCGACCGTCATTTGAGTTGTTTCGGTTATCACCGACCATCAGGTAGAAACCGGCCGGGATTTTCTCGGCGGGTGCTTCTTTCAGAGCACTCATTTCTGCCGGATCGGAAAGCGCGTATTCGTCAGCGATGACGTAAGGGGCTGGGCCAATCACGTCAGATCGAGGGATGCGTGCGTTGGCATCAAATTCGGTAAAGCAAAGCGGTATTACCTTGCCGTCGCGCTTGACTAGCTTCCAGTTGAACTGTGGCCAAGACGCCTTCTCCGAATCATTCAATTCAAAGAACTGCACTTGATTCTCGGTCTTGGAAAGGTGTGTGTACGCCTCTTCGACTCGCTGCCCATTGCGATAGAGGAGGCCATTTTTGAATTCCACCAAATCGCCCGGAACGCCGATACAGCGCTTGATGAAGTCGATCTTCACCTGACCGTCATTGTCTATCTGTTGCGGGGTGACTGCCCTGGTGGGAGGTCGAAAGACGACTACGTCTCCCGCTTTAGGGTCGCTCGATCGGTAGACGTACTTGTTGAGTCCGATGTAGTCGTTCACCAAAAGGGTCGACCACATGGACCCGCTAGGAATGACAAACGTTTGAAAAGCGAACGGGCGGATGATCATGAAGATGAACACCGCGGCGTAAATGATCGAATCGAAGAACTCGTTGATGAATCGAGCCGTTTTGTAGCCACCGTATCGCAGGTGCGGTTTGGCGTTCACCAAGTAGGGGTGAAGGGCTAGACGAACGACAGAAAGGACGACCGCCAAAACCAGAATCTGGCTAAGCGGCGTCCTCGCAAGTTGATCAATAAGTTCTCGAGTTTGCATCGAGACTTATCAGCGCTTTTCTTTAATACGAGCGTCCTTACCAACCTTGTGTCGCAGGTAGTAAAGCTTGGCTCGGCGGACCTTACCGCGGCGCGTGACTTCAAACTTAGCAATGTTCGGCGAGTGAAGCGGGAATGTTCGCTCAACACCAACACCGGACGTGATCTTTCGAAGGGTGATCGTCTCTGCAATTCCGCCATTCTTCACGGCAATGCAGGTGCCTTCAAACATCTGGATTCGCTCTTTACCGCCTTCGCGAACTTTAACGGAGACCTTGACGGAGTCGCCAGGCCAGATGGCGGGAAGGTCGGTCTTCTTGTAAGACTCGACGACGCTATTGAGAATTGCGCTCTTTGACATTCTTTCTCCCTTCCGATTCAGTTGCAGGACTTGCCCGCAGAGACCCCGAAGGATCAATACTTTTGAGCACAGAGGCGACTCGGAAGAATGTCGCTTACGCCAAGAGAAAATTATGGCACACGATTGCCTAGTTCTGCACCGTCCAGAACATCGGTGACGGCTTACGTCGGTGGAAGGAGGTCTGGGCGGCGATTGCGGGTCACTCTTTCCGACTCATTTCGTCGCCACTCTTCGATACGGGCATGATTGCCCGATTTCAGAATGGGCGGAATCGATCGACCGCGCCAGACTTCGGGTCTTGTGTAGTTCGGGGCGCTTAGTCCGTCACCAGAAAAGGAGTCGGATTCGAGGCTTTCCGG
>CAZAVC010000114.1:0-6309 GCA_964488265.1 uncultured Fimbriimonas sp. | reverse complement strand
CCAGCAAGGGCCCGCAGGGGTTCCGGTAGAATCCCAGCAATGCGTTTGGCCGAATGGTCTCGCCACCTTCGCGACCTCCCCACGCTTTCTGAAGTTTTCGAAACGATTGACTCTTCAGGAGCCGTTTATAGCGCCCCAGTCGAAGCTCGGGCGATCATGGTCGCGTCTGCTTATCTGGCAAATCCTCGGAAAACGCTGATCATCACCGGGAGCTACGATCGGGCGCTCGCTTGGCAAGCAAAGCTAGAACTGTGCGGCGTTTCGCACAGTGAGATTTGCCAACTTCCGAGCGGTAACTCCGCTCTTTTCGAAGACGCCTCGCCAGAAATCATCGCTCTTTCGGACCGACTGGGAGCGTTGCGTTCCCTTGCCGAACCGGGCACCCGGATCGTCATTGCTTCCCCGCAGGCCGCGCTAGAACGGACTCTCCCGAAAGACTTGCTCCTGGAATCTTTCGTTACCGTCAAACCGGGAGATGAGCTTGAGCCCGTCCAATTTATAAAGAAACTTGTCGCTCTGGGCTACGAGCAGCAGGAACCGGTTCGCCTTCCGGGTGGCTTTTCTCGACGAGGAGGGATCATCGATATCTTCCCTTCCGGATACGAGAAGCCCATTCGGATTGAGCTCTTTGATACCGAGGTCGAATCCATGCGGACGTTCGACCCGAACACGCAACGCTCGACGGGCAACGTTCCCGCTTTGAGTCTCAGCCCCTCGCGAGAGGTCCTGTTCCCGGGCAGTGAAGACGAATTGAAGGAGACCCTCCTTTCCGCTGCCGAACGAGAAGGTTCAGTGCTGGAGGAAGAGGCTGCAGAGCGGCTCATGGAGATCATCTCTGAAGACGCCGACGCGTTAGTACAGCGAAGTTACTTCGACCGCATGGAGTTGTACCGACCTTTTCTTCACCCCGATTCAGGTTGTGCGATCGATCTCCTCACCGACTCGGACTGCGTGGTTCTGGACGAGCCCCTCGAACTCGAGTCCATTTCGTTAAGGTCAGAGGAAGAACTCGGTCAAGCCCTTGAAGCACGGGCGAGGCGGGGAGAAATCCTCCACAGTTCAGCATTCGACTTCATTGTTTCAGCGGAGCACCTTGGGTCTAACCCAAACACGGTTGTTTTTTCGGCGATGAATGCTGTGCCCGATTGGTTGTCGCTCCCGAAAGCCGTTGATCTAAACGCGGCAAGCTTGGAGCCTTATCGGGGGCGAGCCGATGCTCTGAGTTCAACGATGAAGGCATGGGATGAACAAGGTTTCACCCTGGTCTTCTGCACGGATCAGCCAAACCGAGCCAAGAGCGTTTTGAGTCAAATCGGAGTTCATCCAAACGAGCTTTGGCAGGACCAGGAAGGTGCGGACTATCTTTGTCAAGGCAACCTCGGCGGAGGGTTTGTTCTGCCCGAACAGAAAATTGCCTTCATCACGGACGCGGAAGTTTTTGGAGTCGCTAGGCTCAAGCTCCCCCAGCGTCGATTCATGGAAGGGGCTCCGGTTGCAACGGTGCTTGACCTCAAGCCAGGTGACTTTGTTGTTCACATCAACTTTGGTGTCGGTGTCTTCCGAGGGCTTGTTAAGCGAACCGTTGAAGGTGTCGAGAAGGAGTTCCTCTACGTTGAGTATCAGAACCCCGACAAGTTGTTCGTTCCCACCGATCAGCTTGATCGAATCCAAAAATATCTGAACCCTGGCGACGCAAATCCGAAGCTCAACCGGCTGACAGGAGGTGAATGGCAGCGGACCGTGGGAAAAGCGAAGGAGGAGGCGCGAGCCTTCGCCCGCGACCTAGTGAAGCTGTACGCCGTCCGCAAGCAAGTCACGCGTCCTACTTATCCCCAGGACACACCCTTCCAAGCGGAGATGGAGGGGACGTTCCCCTGGGTGGAAACCCCGAGCCAGCTAACGGCGATCCGGGAAGTGAAACAGGACCTTGAATCTCCGTTTCCAATGGATCGGCTTGTTTGCGGAGACGTGGGATTCGGCAAAACCGAAGTCGCTATCCGGGCCGCGTTTAAGGCTGTTCAGGACGGTCGGCAGGTCGCGATCCTTTGTCCCACAACCATTCTTGCCGAGCAGCACTATCGAAACTTCCTAGAGCGACTCGGATCGTTCGGTACTGAGATGGGGCTCATCAATCGATACACCCATACCTCAGACCGAAAATTCATCATGGAGGGCCTGAAGAAGGGCTCCATTGAGGTTGTTGTGGGGACTCACGCCCTTCTTGGTGTCGGGATTCAATTCAAGAACCTTGGGCTGGTCATCATTGATGAAGAGCACAAGTTCGGTGTCAAACAGAAGGAGATGCTGAAAGAGCTTCGGTCGGAAGTGGACGTGCTCAGCATGTCGGCGACACCTATCCCGAGAACTCTCAGCATGGCGCTGATGGAGATTCGGCCGATGTCGTTGATCAACGACCCACCCCCTGGCCGGCTCCCAGTTCGATCGTTCGTCCGACCCTACTCCGATGAGGTCGTCCGGGAAGCAATCTTAAGAGAGTTAGCTCGGGGCGGACAGGTCTTTTACGTTTACAACCGGGTCGATTCCATTCTGCACATCGCGGAGAAACTCAAGAAGCTTGTGCCAACCGCCCGAGTGGGTGTGGGTCACGGGCAGATGAATGAGAAGGAGCTTGAACCAATCATGGTTGGGTTCATCAAGGGCGAGATCGACATCCTTCTCTCGACCACGATCATTGAGAACGGAATCGACATTTCCAACGCCAACACGCTGATCGTGGACAACGCGGATCGACTGGGCCTCTCCCAGCTTTATCAGCTTCGTGGTCGAGTTGGACGTTCGGATAGGCAGGCCTATGCGCTGTTCCTGTACAACCGGCACCTGGAAGACACCACGCTCTCCGTGAACGATGCGCAGATGGAGGCTTACGGAATCAAGAAGAAACGTAAGCCGACCATGTCTGAAAACGCCATGGCGCGCTTGCGAGCGCTACAGGAGTTCAGTTCCTTGGGATCGGGTTATTCGCTCGCATTCCGGGACCTCCAGATCCGTGGAGCGGGCGATCTTCTGGGTGCCAAGCAGAGTGGCACGATGGTTCAAATCGGCTACGAACTGTATACGCAGATGATCAACGAGGCGGTGGTTGCGCTTAAGAATACGGTCGATGGTGAACCCATTTCTGACGCTTCGGGAGACGTTCTTACCCCGGCCGATCCATTGCCGACTTTCGAAATTCCAGTTGTTGCGATGCTTCCAGAGGGATACATCCCAGAGCAAGCGCAACGCCTCTATTACTACCAATCGATGATGTCGAGTCGAACCTTGGAAAAGCTCGGGGAGATACAAGGAGAAATCGAGGATCGGTACGGACGCTCGCCCTTAGAAGTCTCTCAGGCGTTCGCGATCATGGAGCACCGGATTCGGGCGGCAAAGTTTGGAATTGAGAAAATTGACGGCCGTAACGGCCGCCTTGCAATCACCTTTAGGTCCGATGCGGGACACAGTCCACGTGTTTTCACGCTGCTGAGTAAACGGAATCGCGAGGCTTACATGACGCGCGAGGCTTTCATCTGGCCCTACAACTCAGGTGCGATTCCAGCAGTCGAAACTTTCTTGAATCTGATGGAAACGGTTTTGAGCGAAATCGACGAACAGCGAGCACAACTAGGCGCGATCCGTTAAGCCCTCCCTTGTCCCTCATAGTTAGTACGTCTGCAGAGACGTTCCCAGGCGTAGAACGAATGGGAGCGCAAAATGGCAACTGAACTTGGAACAAGGTGGCGAGAGGAATTTTTGGAGCGTGGATACATCCAACCGACAGAAGGCGGTGGGTATCACGTCGGGGGGCAAGGAGACGCCCGGCACGTCACGATCTCGTTTGAAAAACAGGAGCATAAGCTCACCGAACTTCACTCGGCTAACGAGAATTTCCTCGACTTTAAGCACGGACACATCATCTCGAGCTACCACTGGTCGCAGATTTTAGGCATCCACGCTTTCCGAGCTTAATCGCATTGCTATGGATGTGCATATCCGTAGCGATTGGGCGTCCATTGTGCGATACTAGCGTGCGATGAGCGAGAGACCCGAGAACGAAATTCTCGACTGGAATGCGCCGCAAACGGCCCAGCCCCAGCAGGCCGTTTATGGCGGGGAGCGTGTAGACGTCATTCTTCCGGCTGGCGGAAAGCTTGACGATCATTTCGCTCGGGTCGCTCTCACGCCCTACAAGGCGTTGATGAAAGCGGGCGGACCCGCACTGATTCTCCAAGCGATGATGGCTCTGCAAGAATCGGGGCGTATTGGAAAAATCGTCGTCGTCGGTCCTCCAGAGGTAACAGAAGCCGCCGGGAATCGTGTCGACATTGTCGTAAAGGACACCGGAAATCTCTCGACAAACGTCAAATTCGGTCTTCAAGAACTCGTAAATTCGGGTCTGAGCTCGAGCCGAGTCCTCATTTTGACAACCGACCTTCCGTACATCAACGGAAAGATCATCAACGACTTCTTGGACCTCTGCCCGAGGACGATGGACTTCTGCGTTCCCGTTATCTCGGACGAGGAATACCTCGATCGCTTCCCAGGTTCGTCCTCCACGTTTGCCAAACTTGCCGACGGTAACTACACCATCGGCTGCGCTTACTTTGTGGAGCCCCATGCTTTCTTGAAGGCAATGCCGAAGATCGAGCAGGTCATCGCGAATCGCAAGAGCGTCCCAAGTCTTGCCAAACTGATCGGTTTCAAGTTCCTTTGGGATTACCTCTTCAAGAAAGTGACCATTGCGGACGTTGTCGCGAAGATTCAAGAGATCACGGGTTGCACCGGACTTGCGGTTAGGAAGGCGCCACCCGAGCTCGCTTTTGACGTCGACGACATCCCAGATTACGAGTACGCCCTAAGGAATAAATGAGCGAGGTTCACTCGCCGTCGCCTGACCCAGGAGTCCATTCCCCAGCACCCAGGCTCTCCAACTGGCATCATCTTGCCTATGCGTCCTACTGGTTTGCCACCAATTTTCATTGGGGAGCCCTTCTCTTTCTCGTCATTCCGGACGATATTGAGAGAATCTCGCCTTTAAACCGGGCCGAAGTTCTGGGCTGGGTGACGGGTCTTGGCTCTCTTGCCGCCCTGTTGGTACCGCTTATCTCCGGTGCATTAAGCGACAGGTGTTCCCACCCTTGGGGTCGCAGACGGCCCTTTATCGCCGTCGGAGTGCTGATCAACCTTCTTGCACTGGCTGCAATGGGCGCCATCGTCGAACAATCCTTACCGAGGGTAACGACCCTCATTCTGTACACGATCGTCTTTCTGTTCGTTCAAACGGGCAACAACATCGCTTCGGGTGCCTATATGGGTGTCATCCCAGACATGGTCCCGATTACAGAACGTGGAAAGGCGTCGGGATTCATGGCGTTGCTCAGCCAACTTGGAACGATCAGCGGGATCGTGATCTGTGGAGCGGTTTTAGATGGACAACCCAACTATCTGAAGTACGCAACAGTGCTGGGCGTTCTGCTTGTCGTCTCGATCATCACACTCGTTTTCGTGAAAGAAACTCCCATTCCTAAACAGACGGTGAGTTTCAACTGGCGAGCCTATCTGAAGTCGCTCTGGATAGACCCCAAGAAGTATCCCGACTTCGCTTGGGTGTGGATCACGAGATTCTTGGTGATGATGGGCTTTTACGCCATCATGCCGTTCATCAAGTACTACTTGGTAGATGTCATCAAGGTCCCTCGAGACGAGGTCAACAAGGTCGCGCCGGTTCTAATATTTGTGATCCTGCTTGTCGCTGCAATCAGTGGCGTAATGGGCGGCACCCTCTCCGACAAGATCGGAAGAAAGAAAGTTGTTTACCTTTCGAACTCGCTGATCGCCGTCATTTCGCTCGGATTCGTCATGGCCACATCTGTTCCCCAGGCCCTCATCGTAGGTGCCATTTTTGGGTTCGGATACGGAGCCTACATAAGCGTCGACTACGCTCTGGGAACTGACGTATTGCCTAACCAAGAGGAGGCGGGCAAGGACATGGCGGTTTGGCACATTGCCATGACTCTCCCCCAATCGTTCATGGGTCCAATCGCGGGCTATCTAATCGCCTTGCCGGGAGCCACGAAACTTCCCCCCTCAAAAGCGTTCCCAGACGGAAATATCATGTACACCCAAGGTGGTTACGTTATGGTTTTCGTGATGTGTTCCATTTGCTTCGCCTTAGGGGCGGTTCTGCTACGCAACGTCAAAGGCGTTCGATAGTCGCTTCGGTAATCACAAAAACTTTGCGTGAGAAGGGTCGGATGTGTATCCTTCTGACGGGGAATAGGGATGGGGAAAATGCCCGTATTTGTAGTTGGG
>CAZAVC010000113.1:0-6325 GCA_964488265.1 uncultured Fimbriimonas sp. | reverse complement strand
CGCGGATTCGGTGACCCACCCCCGTTTTGGTTCAAGCTAATGAAGCAGTGGTCGCGGGCTCATGGTCGGAGGTTCTACAACTTTGGAGGACTTGAGGCGTTTAAAGACAAGTTTCAACCCGATTCTTGGGAGCCGATTTGGGCGATTACCAATCAACCTCAACTGAGCTATCAGGCTCTGCGCGCCGTAGCCAAGGCTTTCACGGTGGAAGTCCCGGAAATTGCAATAGCTCGCGGACTCGGCCGAGCGGTTAGGATTGAGGCTCAAAGAATCCTGAGGTCTTAACAAGGCTCTGTCACAATAGTAATGTGCGCCAAACCCTATTTCTCTCGGTTGCCGATGCAAAGACGCTCGTGCACCGCGTGGGCCTCGACACGATTTTTCGAGGACTGGTCCAACGACTAGAAGAGGACTATCGGCGTTGGGATAGCTTTACCAAGAGCGCCCGACTGGCATACCACTCCCCCGTGGGTGTCGTTGAACTCATGCCGATCGCAGATGATCGGCTCATGGCGTACAAGTACGTCAACGGACACCCCTACAACTACAAGCACGACCTCCCAACAGTGATGGCGTACGGCGCTCTTGCTGAAGTGGAGACGGGCATGCCGCTGCTTTTGGCGGAAATGACCATCCTCACCGCGATTCGAACCGCTGCGGCTTCGGCGATGGCGGCCAAAGCGGTTGCTCGCCCGAACGCCAAAACCATGGCGATGATCGGGAACGGCGCCCAAGCCGAGTTCCAGATTCTGGCTTTCCGAGCTCTTCTCGGCGTGAATACGGTGCGACTGTTCGATATCGACCCCGAGGCGACCGCCAAGCTGCAACGCAATCTAGCCCACGTCGAGCATTTGGACTTGATTCGGTGTGGGTCGACCGCAGAAGCCGTTCAGGGGTGCGACATTGTGACCACCTGCACCGCCGACAAGAAGCGGACCGCAATCATTACGCCGGAGATGATCGAACCGGGAATGCACATCAACGGCATAGGCGGTGACGCTCCCGGCAAGACCGAATTGCATCCCGACGTTGTGGGTGCGTCGAAGGTCTTTGTGCAGTACGAGCCGCAGACGCGCATTGAAGGGGACATCCAACAACTCCCCGCTGATTTCCCGGTCACCGAGATCGCACGGGTGCTCACCGGTGAGGCCACCGGTCGAGATGGCTCGGAGCAGGTCACGGTGTTCGATTCGGTTGGATTTTCGCTGGAGGATTACTCGACCCTACGATACATGCACGAGTTGCTGACCGAAACCGGACTCGGCGCTCCGCTCGACCTCATCCCGCCGCTCGCCGACGTCAAGGACGTTTACGGTCTGCTGCGGTAGTCGGTTGAGTTGTTGGGCGGTCCGGAGAGTCGGGTCAGGAGCATCTCTGCGCATCTGGACGGTCCTTCCCGATTCTCGGGACAGGCCTTCCCTCTGGTGTTTTGTTGCCCTTTACCCAGACCTGGCGGTCTGGGCTAACAGTCTGGTCGCTCCTCCGGACCTTCTAAAGACTAAGGGATGCGGACGAATCGCACAGAAGAATCCAGTTCCATTCCCCTCTATGGAGGGGTGTCCCGAAGGGACGGGGTGGTCTCCGGAAGAATCGGCGGACGACGGGGCCGGAAACATTTCTAGTGTCTTGCCAGGGCTCCGCCCTTCTGAGTATCGAAGGAACCCCCAAACCCAGGGTTTGCACCCTGGGCTACGATGATAGTCGCGGCTCCGCCGCTAACTGAACGTCCCGACGAATCGAGAACGACAAACACGAATGCTCTCATCCAGAGAGTTTTCCCGGCCTTTCCCGGAACTGGGAAGAACCAGGAAGAGTCGAGAAGAATCGAGAAGGGGGGCTGGGCCCGAACTCGAATCGCCGGGACTACCGTCTCGGGAACGTTACGCCGATTTTCTCCGCGAGAAACGGCATCACATCGATCTGCCGAATTGCTCCCAGATTTCGCTTCGGAAGCCCTGGTCCAATCGCATACAGAACGGTTTGCATCGACCGACGCATCGGCAGGAACCCGTGATTCCCCGCCCCGATCGGACCAAGATCGCCCACCAACGAGTCAGACTTTCGGTTGGAGGGATAGTAACCGGGAGCGGGTTCCACGTACAGATCGCCTCCGTTCTTGCCTCCAATGCCGAACCCCACATGCGTGGCCGGGTCCATCAGGCCGACAACAACGGCCACCCCGGTCCGCGGGTCCTTCAGCCCGCTTAAGGCGCGTCTGGCAAGTTCCACCACCTCTTCCTTGTCGCTTGGACTCACGATGCCGCCCTTGCGGTCGGTGGTGTTCACCACCAAGAAGAAGTCGCTCCACGTAGGAACCATGATCTTTGTCTTGCTTAGGTCGATCTGACCCTTCTCATCCCAAGCAAGCAGCCCGGCATCGGCCAAAGCCTTGTTGAGGAACAGATTGGAGTGGTTGCCCTCCATACCGTGGTCCCCCGTGACGGAAACAATCGCTTCGCCTTTAACGGTTTTGAGAATGTCGCCTACCCAGTCGTCTTGAAGTTCCAGCACACGAGCGTAAACATCCCAGAGCTTGTCGGCAACCTCGCCCGACAACTGCTTGCCACCGGGGAAGAAAGCGCCGTAAAGCATGTGCCCGGCGCTATCGCTCATTGGGGTGTAGTGGAAAGAGATATCCGGCTTCCACTTGCTCCAGCCGTATCGGAAAGAGCGCTTGAGGAACTCGCAGTCCAGGCGGACGATCTCGAGAATCCGCTCCTCTGCAACACCCGACCCTCCCTGCCAAAGAGTTTTGCCTAGCCCGCCCCGACCGTAAAGACTCCATGCGTCGTCGTGGAATCCGCCGTAGGCTTGCAGGTAGTCCATATTGCCCGACGCCGATTCGGTGCCCTTGATGGCGGCGGCAGACCGTACGTAGAGCTCCATTTCGCCATCGTCCTTCAGGGAGAAGAGTCGGAAATAAACCAACCCCTCGTCGGAGCCCTTCTTCACTCTGAACGGACCCAGCCACTTGCCAATCTTGTTTGCGGACTCCTCCGGCGCGAGTAAGGAGTTACTGGGTTCAGCACCTCCTAGGTGCTGAATCTGGACGCGATCAAAGCCCAATCGTCGATCCAAATCTAGCACTTTGACTTCAAAAGTGGAATCGCCTACGGAGACAGTAAAGCTGGTCTTCTTCTCCGGATTGGTGATCATCTGTCGACCGGAAAACTCACTTTCAAAGCCGGAGAACTCCTTGAACTTCGCCCCAGGCTTCAACGATTTCTCAAACGCAGACGGGGGATAGGAACAGGCGGCAGAGAAGGCAACGACGTTTTTGCCCGCGTTGGCGGCGGTCACCCAGATCGGTTCGGCGGTGAGGACGGTCGCATCAAATCCGCGCATCGATTCTAGGCAAGTGTGTTCGCTTGCGGGGTGAAGGGGCACGGCGTTGTTTCCGACACCGTTTTGGTCTGGCCACACCCCGGTGAATAGTGAGGCGTGCCCAACGGCGGTTTTGGATGGCCAAGCTGGGGAAACCGATTCGGCCCAAGCGCCCTCTCGCTTCATTCGAGCAATGTTCGGTAGGCGCCCTTCCGCTAGAAGGCGATCGATTGCCCAGTCCGACGCCCCGTCCCAAACGATGGAAACCAATTTTGGTGGATTCGCGCTCGTCTGCGTCGCAAGAATCAGGGCAACGGTGGCGACAGTCATTACCGCAGGTTACCGACCTCGCCCCCTCATCTCAAACAGTATTCGGTGGGTATTTCGACCTAAGTCAACGGCGAGAAACGCACATAACACAGAAAATTTCATACCTATCGCATATACCTTGCATCAAAACGAACCGCACTAATCCAATAGTCGTCGCACGAGTGAGGATTAACAATGAAGATTTTCACTACATTGACCATTGCCGGCTCACTTATCGTCATGCTGCTCTCCGGCTCTGCCAATGCAGGTCAGGCAAAGCCGAAGCCCCCCAAAAAGGGAGCAGGCCAAATTCAGCGAGAGATCGACAAGCGCAACAAAACCAAATCCGAGTGGCAAAAGCTCCAATACGCCAGTGCCGCAGCGGCGGTGTTAGGTCAGTTCAACCGAGACAAGACCGCATCGTATATCGGAGTCGGCGGAGCCCTCTACTCCACCTATCGCATGGAGCAGGACCGGAAGTCGAAGGACAAGTTGGTCCGCGAACGAGCCGCATTCTGGTCTCAGAAATCGTTCACAAGAAAAGGAGTCCGGTACGAACGACGTGTCGTGAATAAGGGCGGAAAGCGTTACTTCACTTTCGTGAAGGCCAAGAAGAAGTAGTTCGCCGAACTACGAGAGAAACTCGTAATGGGAGACCCTTTATAGGGTCTCCCGTTTTGCATTAGTCGCAGCGCCAGTACCAGGTGTCGTCATACGCGGCAGACGACCCCGTGGACTGGTTCGATCGGTTCCCCTGCGGGTTCACGATCTGGTTGTCGAAAGCGCCGAACGAGGTGATGGATTTTGCGTGACCATCGGCAAAGATCACGGTGCCGCCAATAGAAGACCACTGTTGGTAATAGCCGCAATCGTAGCCGTACTTGGTGCAAGCCGGGTCGAAATTCGCCCGGAAGAACGGCATCATCTCCAGCCGAATGGTGCGCGCCTCGGAAGGATTTTCGACCATCGTCTCAGAAACGGTCCAGTTCTCCGTTCTCGGGAAGTTGTTCCCATGAGAGTAGCCCGCGACCACGGTGAACATGCACTTTGTGAACCTGTAAGAGGTGCCGTAGGCGTCCCAGTAAGTGCTTGCCGACCGATTATTGGCCTGAAGGCCAGGGTCTTGGGGAAGGTAAGGCCCACCCGAGTCGAGCGGCGACTTGAAGACCTCTCGGTTCTTGCAGTACGGCAGCAGATAGACCTCGGTGCCAAGGTGGTTGGGGGTCCAAGGAATGGTGTTGCTGTTGTACGACTGGTGAATCGGCATCACGTCGTCGTTGTCCGCCAAGTACATCTTCTGAGCCAAGCCAATCTGGCGGGCGTTGGATAGGCAAGCGGTGCGCTTGGCCGATTCTTTGGCCTGGGCAAAGACCGGGAAGAGGATGGCGGCGAGGATCGCGATGATCGCGATCACGACGAGCAGTTCGATGAGGGTGAACCCTTGTTTGTTACGCATAAAAAAGACCTCGTTTGGGTCGCGAACTGCCGCTCGGTTCGGCATTTCGGACCTCGAAGAAACGAGGTCTTCTCCACAATTCCTACGCCGGCATTACCCGGTTCAGGTTCAAGGGACACCAGGATTCTCACCTGGGATCTCAGCCTTTACAGCACCCCTTTGCAGACAGTTCTGCTTTATTGTACGTTAACAAAGGCTTACAAAGTTTCGTGGAGTTACAGTCCTAGCCAGCCCAACCTTCGGTAGCCCTTTCGGCGCTTCTTGGTCTCCGGTTTCGGTAGATCTTCCGTCATCGCTATGCGAGTGCTTTCCCCGGTGAGTCTCTTCGGCTTGTATCGACTCAGTTTTCGGTAAAGGGTTTGGTCTCGGACATCATCCAAGACCCGTTTGGAAAAGCCTTCCAAGTGCCTCACAAAAGTGTCTCTAGCAACCAATTTTGCGGCCGATTCGGCTCCCCCCTTCACGATCCAAAGATCGGCACGAGAGGCAGTGGCAAGCGCTTCGGCGTCGTCGGTTCCGTAGGCGCTTTCCAAGGCGCCATGAACCACCATCGCGGGTCGATTAAAATCCGCGGCGTCCTGAAGAGGGCTGACTTTATCCAACGACTCCGAACTGATGAGGCAAACCAATCTGGCGACCACCTGGCCGAGAGCTCTTGGAACCGTTTGGCCCTCTATTTTGCTCATTCTTGGAAGAGAATCCTTAAGGTCGGCAAAGGCGTTGACGCTTACCACCCCTCGAATGCGAGCGTCGCGCTTTGCGGTAGCCCACGCGGTGGACGCTCCGGTATCGAAGCCGATGAGGGCGACATTGAGACGATCTTTCCCGACCTTTTCCTCGAGATAATCAAGGGTTCGGATGAGGACATCGGATCCCCTTGATCCGAATGAGATTTGAGATTCTGGACTATCGTCTTGACCGGGCATGGGAACCGAAGCGCAATCCATTCCGCGCTTGGCCATCATTTCCGCCAAAGTGGAATGATCGGCGCGGCTTTCCGTTCGTCCGTGTGCGAGTAGGTACACAACCGGGCTTGGTTTGCCTTTCGCCAGATTCGGCGAAAGGTAAATCGAGAGATATCCCTTCGCACTCGGCATCCGCTCCAGTCGAAAACCGCGAGGCTTCACGGGTGCCATTCTTGGCGGGTGGAGGACTTGCCAAGCCAGGGTGAAGACGGTTGCGAAACTGACAACCATCACGATCAGCAATCCTATTGCTATTCGCTTCTTGGTAACA
>CAZAVC010000112.1:0-6352 GCA_964488265.1 uncultured Fimbriimonas sp. | reverse complement strand
GTTGGTTCCGATTGCGGCAACCGTGTAGGTGCCACCGGAAGGACACTCCGGCTGCGACTTCAGGTAAGCGTTTGCACCAACGATGTCGGTGAATGCTGCAGCGTCACCCGCATTCTTTCGGTTATCCATCGCCCACTGCTCTTTGGCTTGGTCGATTTGCTTAAGGTTGGAGATACAGGTCTGCTTTCGGCTGCTCTCTCGAGCCTTAACGAAGTTAGGGACCGCAATCGCCATAAGAATGCCGATGATCAGAACGACGATCATGATCTCGACGAGGGTGAATGCTCTCTTGAGCTTGCTGTTTCGGTTCATAGACTGTTCCCGGTTCGACTTCTCGAACTCTGAGACGATTCGGACTGGTTACCGTTGACTCACCAAGCTTCTTCCCTAAATCTCATCTGGGTTGCCTAGTAGCATTACCAGACATTAAAAAAGAGCCGGAGATAACTCCGACTCTTTAAGCGATTCCTACGAGTGATCTTAAGGAAGCGCGTGGCCGCTGATGTTGCAGGTCGGGTTCGTACCGATTGCCGCAACGGTGTAGGTGCCACCGGACGGGCAAGCAGGCTGCGACTTCAAGTAAGCGTTTGCACCAACGATGTCGGTGAATGCTGCAGCGTCGCCTGCGTTCTTTCGGTTGTCCATCGCCCACTGCTCTTTGGCTTGGTCGATTTGCTTAAGATTGGAGATGCAGGTCTGCTTTCGGCTGCTCTCTCGAGCTTTGACGAAGTTAGGGACCGCAATCGCCATGAGAATGCCGATGATCAGAACAACGATCATGATCTCGACGAGCGTGAATGCGCGGTTGCGCTTAAAGAGTCGGTTCATTGGCTTTACATCCTTCCCGATAGGTGGATGACCCCTCCACAGGGCCCTCTATCTATCTTTGGAGGATCAAGGACCAAACCTAAGGCAAATCGAGGACTTTTCCCCCGTCCCGCAGTTGGTCAATATCTCTCCACTGATCTCTTTCCATAAGCGCCACAGATTTTCACTAACATTTTTTCAAACCTGACACAATAAGCGTTATGGTCGGAGAAGTGGTTACGGTGCGTGTTCTCGTGCCCGCAATGAGAACACAGCAGTTTTGGGAGGCCTACCACCAGGTTGCCGGTTCCATGCGCTCGGTAGAGGGCACCTTGTCGGTAAGCCTTTGGTCCGACCTTGCCCAACCAGAAAGCTTTGTGGTTGTTTTTGAAGGGGCGGCAGAAACATCGGCTCAGACCGCCATTACCTGCGCAATCAGCTCGACTTCATTCATGGCATTTAGCGAACCGACTATCGGAGCCGACAGTTACCGCTGGATTCGGGTTCGAGATGTGGATGGTCCACTTATTGGCGACATGCCGGAAGGAAGCTATCTCTCTGCTTCTCTTCGTGTTTCCGAGCCTGGCCGAGATCGCGAACTCGCCGACGATTACCGATGGGTTTTCGATAACCTTGCGATCATTCCCGGATATGCGGGTTCCCTCTACGGTTCGGTCAATGGCATCAACGAGCACTTTATCGGCCTCGTCTGGTGGTACGGACGAGAGGCGTTCAACGCCAGCCTTCCGAAGAAGAGTCCGTACGAAGTCAAGCTATTTCGGCGAGTGACAGACCGCGAGATGCAGACTGAGCAAACGGGTGCGAACCTCACCTAACCTTCAGGAGTCCAACATTAAATGAAACAGGGAGCCTTTCGACTCTTTCTGCCTGCACTCACTGGGCTGGTCATCGCGGTGCCGACACAGGGAGTGGCCCAATTTAAGCCTTCTCGTGACGAGCAGGTCAAGGTGGGGCGCAGTGCTTCCCAGGATGTACTGAAGAAGTACAAGGTGCTTCCAGAATCGGATCCGAGAGTCAAGCTCTTGCGACAGTTATCAAAGAAACTGCTCGCCGTGCCTCCGGAGGGCAAAGACTCTTTCTGGCGGACAGACAAGTTCCCGTACGAGTTCAACGTCATCGACTCCAAAGAGGTCAACGCGTTCGCCGTGCCTGGCGGACCGATCTTTTTCTTCTCTGGTCTCATTGACCGGATGAAGACGGTCGATGAACTCGCGGGCGTTCTCGCCCATGAAATCAATCACGTTCGTCGCGAACACTGGGCTCGGGCTTACAACGACGAAATGAAGAAGCAGTTAGGTCTTGCGCTTCTTCTTGGGTTGACCAACGCCAACAATGAAATGGCGACCCTCGCTCTCACGGCGAGCGACCTTTATGGTCTTAAGTTTTCGCGAGGTCACGAGACCGAGTCCGACGATTGGGGCCTGAAGGTCGTGGTGGGTGCGGGCTTCAACCCCGAAGGAATGGTGGACGTGTTCGAGATGTTCCGAAAACTGAAAGGGTCCGGCGCACCTCCAGAGTGGCAGAGCACCCACCCCGACGATCGAAATCGGATCAAGCGCCTCCAAGACAAGATTGCCAAGTATAAAAAGACCTGGCCCGCCAAACAACCGTTACCGTTTGAAACGGCGGCGATGAAAGCTGATGCGGCGGCATCTAAAAACCCGGCTGCAGGTGGCGCAAAAACCTCAGGTTCAGCGCCCAAATCAGAGTCGCGTAAAGCCTCGCGTTAGTTGTTCAGCGAACGACGGACAATATCGTAAGAGTGCTCGAACACTTTTTCAGTGAGCTCGTTCCACTGGTGGTAAATCGCGGGGAGTTCTTCGAAGTCAACCAGACGTCTTCCCAAAGACTCTTCCGGCATTTGGATTTCCCCGAGTTGATCCACTCGTGCAGCGAAGCAGTCTGCCCAACGCGTCTCATCCTTCTCTCGAATGCGATAGCACCCCATGTACTGGACGCATTCCAAAGTGGCTCCCGCTTCTTCAAGCGCCTCTCGATGAACCGCCTCTGTACTTGACTCGAAAGGTTCGACCCGACCGCTAGGAATGCACCATCCACGGTCTTCGATGTTGCAGACAAGAACTTTATCTTCCTTCCAAGCGAAGACAAGCGCGGCAAACGCGCGCAACGGGGCTCGGTAAGGCGCAGGATAAAACTGCAGCCTCTGCCTTCCGTATGTCCCAGATGGAAATTTTCGTTGTGCCATGGCGGTTCGAAATCACTTACCAGCCATGAACGTCCTTGTTCCGGCTATTAATCGTCGAAAGCTATCGACTGCCCCAGACCAGAACTTTTCCGAGAAGCTGATCTAACTTTACAGGACCAAATTTTCGGCTGTCGTCCGATTCGGGCAAATTATCACCAATCAGGTGAACCATTCCGTTTGGAACGATGAAGTCACCATCAAGGATCGAGTGCGTTCGAGGTTGAAACGGTTTATCCACCTTCGATCCGCCGAGTGCGTGCACTCGTTTGATAAAGTATCCCTCACCTTGGAACTCCTTCACAACTACGATGTCGCCTTTTCGAACTTCTCCCACAAGCCAGTAGGCATTGCTTACCAGAACCCTCTGCCCTTCTTTCAGAGTCGGCATCATTGAGCGCCCACGGACTTCAACGGTGTGAAAATTGCGACCAAGGATGGCGACAATGACGAGAAGGACGATCAGCAACACGGTAAACGCCCGGACTCGGCGGCGTGGCTTTGGCTTTTCCATCGTGATCTCAGGTTCGTTCTGCATGGGCAATGTCCGCTATAATCTCTCGTCCCGCATCCTAAAAGCACTCCTATGGAAGCCTTACTGAAAAGCCTCAACCAATCTGCTGGAGTGATCCTTCTTGTTCAGACGCTGGCCCTCATCATACTATTCGTTGCGCTGGCGGTGTTGCAGTCCAAATTCAACCGGACCCAGCGCAGGTTCAAAGAGCTCCTTCAATCGAAGGGCGGTCAAGATCTTGAATCGCTTCTGGTAGACCACACTCGAGAACGACTGGAGTTCAAGTCGCAACTTGATGCGGCTCTTCTACGAGTGGACAAGCTGGAAGGACGGATGGAGAAGGCGAAGCGGCATATCGGCCTGGTGAAGTACGACGCTTTCGACGACGTTGGCGGTAAACAAAGCTTTGCCTTGGCAATTTACGATGATCGCGGAGACGGGGTTGTCGTGTCGAGCGTCTTAGGTAGAACCGACTGTCGGGTGTATTGCAAGCCGATCGCAGGCGGAAAATCGGAGCGAAACTTGTCTAACGAAGAGCAGCAGGCCATTCTTGAAGCAGTCGGATCAGCGGGAAGGAGCTTTGTCTCACCGTAGGAGCGACACTTTCGAATCGTCTAACAAATATCAACCAGGGTGACTTTAGAATGAGCGACAACTTCCAAGCCGATGCCATGCTGATCGAGCGCGTTCAGCGTGGCGACAGGGCATCGCTCAACGAACTGGTGCTCAAGTATCAGGATCGGGCCTATCAATACGCTTTTCGCCTCACCCGCAATCCAGAGGAGGCAGCCGATACCGTCGCCGATGCCTTTGTCCGCGTGAACAACGCCATCAAGAACTTTAAGGGCCAAAGCTCCTTCTCGACTTGGCTCTACCGAATAATCACAAACTGCTATCTCGACCGGAAGAAGAAAGAAAAGAACCGGTCGACAGTCTCGCTTGACGCCCCAATTAACCAAGGTGACGATGAGGTTCTTCGAGACATCGAGGATCCGGGCCGAACCCCAGAGGAGGACGTGATGCGAAACGAGCGAGAGGCTGTTCTGCAGCGCGCGTTGGCAAAACTTCCGGAGTTTCAAAAGGCTATGATCGTGATGTACCACGCCGAGCAACTGAGCTACGAAGAGATCGCTGAAGCACTCGATCTTCCGCTCGGAACCGTGAAGTCTCGACTGAACCGAGCCCGCCTCAGCTTAAGAGAGTTGCTTGAAAAAGACGCGGAACTATTTGGAACCGTGGTGAGTCAAGAAAGCTAACACTAAACCAGGAAGGTTTTTTAATGAGTTCCAATTCACTACGCGACCATTTTTCCGCCTACTACGAGGGCAGCCTTGAGCCAGGGTTGGTAGTTGTCCTCGAAAACGCATTCCGAACCGATCCGAGCCTCCAGGCAGAATACGAGCGATTTTCTGAAACGCTTGACTCGCTGGGGCATATGGCCGTCGAGGACATTCCCATCCCCAATTTTCTCAGCGACCGAATTCAAAGTCGCCTGAACGTCGAAGCTCCCAAAGCAAGATGGTACGAACTGGTTTGGATTCGGCAGCTTGGCTTCACAGCCGTTGCTGCAACCGCGATCATCGGAGCGGTCGTCGCAATTCAGTCGAAGGACTCGGGAACAGTCGCCCAGGCCGGTATCGCCTCTAGCAACCAGCCCCAAGTAACCACCCAATCAACCGACATTTTAAAGGTCTCGGTAGAAGGTGGCGATGCGACGGCAACCTTCACCGGATCTACGTCTAAGTCTGTGATCGTGACCGATCACGAGTCGCAGAAATTGCTGAAGAAGTACGACGTGACTGCCGGCACCGTTCAGATTGGACTTGAAAACCCCGGAGCAGAAGCTTTCGTTTTCCAAGTGGATGTCACCGGCGAAAAGCGACCAACGCTTGTCGTTGTCCCGCCCGTAACGCCGTCCACAACCTCTGACCTCAAGGGCACGGGGGGAGTCATCGACCTTCTGAAGTACGTTTCAAACCGGTTTGACGTTCACATTCAGATCACGGCCGAAAACGTCAAAGACACGGTTCGTTGGGACGGCATTAAATCGGCGTCTGCAAAAGAGATTCTTGAAGAGGTTCTTCCGAAGAACTTCACCATTCAAGCGAGCGACGATCTGATCGTTATCCAAGACCGATAAACTCGGCCAACCTTTCGATAGGTCTCTTGCTCTACTAGAGACCTATCGTTTATCCCCAGAAACACTGGCGAAGCGCGAAGCTTCTAGGGCCTGTTGCGTCCATCCGACGCGAGCAAATCGGACGTAAGTTGGGATCGGCTCATCCACGTCCACACTCAGCTTTAGCTGCCCAATCTCCACAAGACCGTGAGAGATCAGGCGGTAGTCGGGATTGTTTGAGCGAAGGGAAAGGCTGACACGTTCCACACTCGCGATCATCCGTTGAGGTGTCGGGAGTTCGGTGTGAACCTCGGCGTACCGCTCGTGGAACTGTAAGTAGATGGTTTTCAAGTGTCCAAGCATCGCCGCGACACGGTTGCGATCCATTTCCATCTGAACGTACAGCCCAGACTTGTCGTTCGTCGAAACCCTCTCCCACTCGGGATGCTTCTGTAGCGTTTCTAGAACTCGCTCTTGCTTGTATTGAAAATATGAAAGGCGATCGATATCGCCATATTTCAGCGAGCTGGCGATATCGAGGGCGTTCCTCGCCGAATTGACAGCCTGGCGATGGTCTCCTTCGTTGAGGGCCATCCACGCGTCCCGCTCCAACCCGGCAATGACACGGATCGACGAAAGGAAGATCTCGTTTTGGGGCCCTTCTGTGGAGTCTTCGGCGAAGTAAGCC
>CAZAVC010000111.1:0-6353 GCA_964488265.1 uncultured Fimbriimonas sp. | reverse complement strand
GCTCGGGCTCGGGTGGCCCCTAAACGGTATCCTTCCTAGCATGATAGAGGTCATCGGCGCCCCCTTCGACTTGTGCGGCATGAGGCTTGGAAGTCGACTAGGTCCGGCCGCGATTCGGCTCGCTGGGTTGCTTGAAGAACTCGAAAAGATAGACCACGAAGTGTGGGACGCAGGTGATATCCCCGTAGACCTTCGACCAGCTACCGGCGACGGGCTTCGGAACTTTGAACCCCTTCTCCAAGCGGTGAAGGATCTGCGCGAAGCAACCCGCACCGCGCTTCAAAGAGAACACCTTCCCCTCATTCTCGGTGGCGAACACACCCTTGCCGTTGCTTCGGTGAGTGCGGCGCTTGAGCACTACGGCGACGATCTGGGCGTTCTGTGGATCGATGCTCACGCCGACATTAACACCCCCGGGGTCTCGGAGACAGGAAACATCCACGGGATGCCCATCGCCGCTCTGTGTGGGGAGCCTAGCGGCATTGAAGGAGGGAAGGACGAAGACTGGCGCCGTCTCCTGGAAACGCTCGGTCCCGTACGGCTCCGTCCCGATCATGTGGCTTGGTACGGGTTGCGAGACGTTGATCGGTCCGAGGTCCCCAGATTGAAAGGTCTCCCGATCACCATGCACGATATCGACCGAAAGGGGATTGAGAACACCGTGAACATGGTGGTTGATCGCTATATCGAGCTCGGCATCAAGCATCTCTGGATTTCATTCGATATCGACGCACTGGACCCAGTTCTTGCCCCTGGGACAGGCACAGCGGTACGCGGAGGTCTCACCTTCCGAGAGAGCCAACTGGTCGCCGAAATTCTTCACGAACGATTCAGCGAGGCTTCTTGTCCCTTCAAGTTGGTTGGGGTCGATTTTGTTGAGACCAATCCGATTCACGATCAGAACAATCAAACCGCCACCGTTGGAACGGAGTGGATCGCCTCGCTGTTCGGCAAGACCATTCTGGGCTGATTCCCGGTTAGAGAAAACGTAGCATTTCGCGGGCGTTGGAAAGCGCGCCATCGGTAACCGCATCGCCCGCGAGCATCCGAGCAATCTCGTCGATGCGATCCTCCTTGGAGAGTCGCACCACGTCCGTACTCACCCGACCTTCGCGAAGCCTTTTCTCCAGTCGAAGGTGTTCCGCTGCCTGCGAGGCCACCTGTGGAAGGTGAGAAATGACGATCACCTGATAGTGTGCGGCGAGATCGGCAAGCTTTTTACCCATCGTCGCGGCGGCTCGACCCCCGAGCCCGGTATCGACCTCGTCAAAGATCAGGGTGGGCGTACCCGCTCGACCCGCCAGCGCAGATTTGAGCGCAAGCATCACGCGCGAGACTTCACCGCCAGATGCAATTTTAGCGAGCGGTTTGAGTGCCTCGCCGGGGTTGGCAGAAAACTGAAACTCAATATCGTCCGCTCCGGAAGAGGTGGGTTCAACACTTCGAAACAGGACATCGAGCTCGGCTTTGTCCATCGCCATCTCTTTCAAATGCCCACGAACATCCTCCACGAACTTTCCTGCCACCGATTTTCGCAGGGCGGTGAGATCCGAGCAGGCCGATTGCAGCTTCTGGTGGGCTGCTTCTCGAGCCGTCGCCAAAGAATCCAGCGATTCCTCTGCATCCGAAAGCGCTGCATACTCCTCGCGAGCCTTCTCTAGATGCTCCAACACCGCAACTTCCGAATCGCCGTACTTGCGCAGCAGCCGCTTAACCGCATCGATCCGCTGGACCGTTTCGTCAAGCAACTCCGGGTCGGATTCTAGCGAGGCCCGGTAGCGGCTGAGAGCTCGACCCGCCTCATCCATCGCTGCCAGTGCGGTTTGAAGCTGCTCAGAGACATCGGCAAGGGAAGAATCTAGCCGCAACGCATCGGTTAGGTGCCGATCCGCACCCGCGGATAAATCGTAAGCATTGGTCTCCCCTTCGATTAAGGCTTCGAGGGCGAGGGTGATATCGGAGGAGAGTCGCTCAACGTTTTTCAACCGAGCCAAACGGTTCTCAAGATCAGCGACCTCTCCTGGGATGGGGCTCACGGATTCAATCTCGTTGATCTGAAACTTCAGCAGGTCTAGGCGCTGCTCTCGGTCTCGAATCCCTCTTTGAAGAGCTTTCAGTTTCGAGTCAAGAGCCGAATAGGCTTCCCATCGTTCGACCACAACCGATTTGAGACGCTCGACATCCGGCCCAATCCATCGGTCGAGATACTCCACGTGAGTGAGCGGATCAAGAAGGCTTTGGTGTCGATGTTGTCCGTGAAGATCCACCAGCACCGCGCCGAGCTTCTTAAGCGTGCCGACCGCAGTTGGAACCCCGTTGATCCGACAGGTTGACTTGCCCTCGGCAAGCACTTCGCGGTGGATCGTGACGAGCCCTCCTTCAAGGTCGATACCCGCCTCCTCAAAGATCGGATGCAAATCTGTCCGATGCGATAGGTCGATGGCTAGGCGAACCGTCGCTTTCTTCGTACCCGTTCGAACCAGCTCGGTATCGGCCCGCTCGCCAAGAGCCAATTCGAGGGCATCGATCATCAGCGACTTGCCTGCACCGGTTTCGCCCGTGAGAACGGTAAAGCCAGGACCAAACGCCACTTGAGCGCCTTCGATAATCGCAAGATTTTCGACCTGAAGTTCAACGATCATGCCGGATTTGGACTCAGTTTATCGGAAACCGAGTCCGGATCGGCAGGAGTTGGGGTCTCTTTCCCAAAACGCTTTTTCAGTCTCTCGAAGAAGGCACGGGTTTCCTCGCCTTCATAGAAAGTGACGTACATCGAACAGATCGCGAACGCAAAAAGCGGCACGTTCATCGACCACTCAATGTAGCCGTGCATCATTAGACCGGCCAGCAGAACCCACTTGCGGTAAGCCTTGAACCAGACCAAAACCCCGAGAGCAAACTCAACAAAAAGGGTTCCGTAGGTGGTGATGGTCACCATCGGAAAATCGTTAAGGAAAGAGGGGACGGGAAGCCGCTTGAACTCGTTCAGTCGAGCGGGGTACCAGGTTGCCGTCCCGTTCTTCCACAAGTTTCCGTACCACTTCGCCCAGGTGGTGGTGAAGTAGATCAGCGCGAGATTGTATTGCAGCAGCCTTTGCGGCCACATCGAGATCACGGGTCGGTCCGTTTCCGGCGTCAGTCCGTTCTTCTTCCGGTAAAGGAGTCGATCAACCGAGAGTGCCAACCCGCAGGGCGCCAATGCTAAGTAGATCGCGGAGTTGCGCATCACCGTGTCGCCTCCGTACAGCACAAAACCGCCCCGGTGGTGGATGGAAGTGAGCAGAATCGCCAGAGTGATTGCGGCGGCACGCGTGCTCCAACCGACAATCGTTAAGATTGCCGCCAAGGTGGCGACGTTCAACACCGTCCAGCTCCACATCTCCGATGGGTACCCACCCAACAGGTTCAACCTGGAGACCGCCGCGCCCCCCTGAAGCTCGACGGTTGGTGACATGAACCGCTTGGCAAGATCGTGGTCAACAAACCCGCGATCCGTGTAAAAGTCGGTCCACTGCGAGCGTAACACCAGGAGGTTCGCAAGTATCACCGATGCGGCGAGAATGCGGAAAACCGCGAGGGTGGTGGGATCGCCAAACCCGAACCAAAACTTGTTGAGGTCTTTGAGGATTCCCTTCACTTCGAACCCCCTTTGGGACCTTTGACGTCTAGCCACTTTCCTTGGGTCCTCATCTCCGAGCGTAAAACCTTTTGGTCAACCACGTGCTGGAAATAGCTATACCGGTTGTAACCCTTGGGCTCCGGACCACCCGGTCTTTGTAGTTGCTGGAAGTGCCGATGAAGCACCACTTCGGTAGGAGGATTCTTCGGGTCCTCCGCCATCAGGGCGGCGATTCTTTGCGCAAATCTTGGCCAGCCCGCATTATTGACCTCGAGGTGCACCCGTTCAAAGTGCTTGCGGCGTCGCTCGTTCAAGTACTTGGTCCAGAAATCCATCTCGAACATACGAGCATATTTGAACTCCTTTTCGGACCCGTCCAAATATTTCACCGTCGCCGTGCCGTAGTAGTCCACCTGGGAGGGGTCTGGGGCAAACATATCCCAGTACTGCCAGGTCCCGGTGCTGAGCAAATAACCTCGAAGGAGAGCGTTCTGCTTCAATACGTTGAAGTTCCAAACCAAAATGTGATCGCTTCCCCGCGCGGCAACCGTGCCGTCGCGGATGCGATCCGGAGGGTTGGGAATCGCCCACACCGTGATGGCAAGAAGGTGAAACGCGACAAAGATCTTAACGATCGGATGAACTCTTGCCGCGCCCAATCGACGATCGTCGGTTTCGGGAGAAGTCAAATCCGCGGAGCGGATCGCCTCGGAAAACTCGGCACTTTCCACATCGCTGTTCGCGACTACAACGTGAGGGTCTTGCACAAAAGCAGGCGTGCCGAAGGACTTCGGGGGTCGATCCGAGGGCGCTTCCATGAACGCCCGGTCGCGACGTGAATTTTTCTTCGGCACGCTACTTATCTTAACGATCGATTTCGGCGAAGAGGTTGTTTACCTCTGCAAGCCAGTCCTGATTTTCCTTGACTGCTTCTCGAATGCTCGCCGCCAGAGCCTTTGCTTGCTCCGACTGACCCGCTCGGTGAGCCGCAATCGCAAGGTTGATATGGATGCTGAGGCTCTGCGGATTGGCCATGGCCACGTTCTGCATGACCTGATATGCCTCTTCGTGTCGACCCTGACCGTTCAGCGCCTCACGATACTCGCCGTAAGCGGGTTCGCAACCGGGGAACATTTCGATCAAGCGTCGCGAAGACTCTTCGGCTTCGGCATGCATGCCGGCTCGGTTGTAGGCGGAGCTCAGGAGCGCCCACATCTTCCAGTAGTCGGCAAGCCAGTTTCGGAGGGGCTTCAGCTCTCGAAGCGCGCCATCGATGTCACCCGAATCAAGCTTTTGCTGAGCGTTGGCAACGCTCTCGACCCGCTTCGGTTGCTCTATCTCGATCAACCAGGCGTTGGTGTTTGCTCGTGTGTTGGGGTCCGGATTTGCCTTCAGAACGTTCTGCAGAACGGCCGGAATCTCGAAGTCTCGCTCGGCTGCCTGAAGCGTTTGGGCGTATTCCAGCAACAACGGGATATCGGCGGGAGCGACGTCGATACAGTCTTCGTAGAAGTCCATCGCTCGGTCGAGATCGCCCTTTTGCACCAGGTACGGCGCGTAGAACCGCTTGACAAAGGTGTTGTCTTCAACCGTCTCGAGGCCGCGCTCAAAGATCTTTTCGCCCTCTTCGGTCTTTTGATTGTTAATGAGGGAGATGGCGTACTTGGTCAAGTGAGCCGCGTTGGTCGGGTACTCCTCAACCAACCCCTTCCAGAGAGCCGGAATCTCGTGAGCTCGACCCGTGTTGGCAAGGACCTGAGCCAGGAAGTCCATGCTCGCTTTCTCTTCGCCTTCCATTTCAACCGCTTTGCGGAAGTTTCGCTCGGCGTTGACGGGCATGTTATTCGCCATTTGGGCGTTGCCGAGTCGATTGAGAATGGCAGGGTCCTCGGTGTTCTTCTGGGCCGCCGCTTCAAAGTAATCGACTGCTCGATTCAGGTCGCCCACCTTTTGGTAGAGTTCGCCGAGAGCAAAGTAAGCCGCGAAGTCGTCGGGGACCACCTCGGTGAGCTTCTTAAGCACTCGATCGCAAAGCTCAAATCCGCCGATGTTGTAGGCCATGCAGGCTCGGTTCAAACCGACCAGAACCTGATACGGTCCTTCGAAATCTGGATCCTGTTCGACGGCTTGGAGAAGCACTTCCATCGGAGGCTCTGCGTTGAACTCCAGCGCGACCATTCCATCCGCTTGTTGGATGTAGTTGAGGGCGTCGAACCCTTCGAGGAACTTCAGGAACACCTCGGCGTTGTCCGTTCCAAACTCCATGGAATCGCCCGCCAGTTCGGCAGGGAGTGAGACTCCCGCGGCGGCGGCCGTCTTCTTCACCAGCGAGTGGAGAACGGTAAAGATTTCCGGTGTTTCAAAAGCAATGGTCTCAACTTCTGGTTCGCTGCCCGGTTTCAAGAAGCGAATCGTGAGCTCATGCTTGTCGTCGACGCTCTTGAACAAACCGTCTACGCTCAGGTCGGCACCCGATTGCTCGAAGAGACCCGTGAGCTGCTCAACCTCAAGCATCGCATCGCCGATATTGACGAACGCGGTGCGAAGTTGACCTTGTTGCTCGACCTGGGTAAGGAGGCTCACCGTTTGGATGTCCGCCTCGGTTGCGTTGCGGATCTGCTCGCCAACGAACGCGGCAATCTGTCGACCCAATTGGGGCTTTGCGCCTTCGGCGGCGTTAAAGCGTGGTTTGGGAGCCGCGGAGGCGGCCGCGCCGAGCCGGGCCCGTGGCCCG
>CAZAVC010000110.1:0-6389 GCA_964488265.1 uncultured Fimbriimonas sp. | reverse complement strand
AAGCGGGTTTGGGCTTGATTAGTACTGGGCTGAGTGATCTCCTGGGAACCCCAGCTATCTGGTTCTCGGCGATGGACAAGTAATCGAAGGCACCGCGCTGGGAGCTTCCGGCGTTTCGGTAGGAGAAGTCGTCTTCAACACGGGGATGACGGGCTACCAAGAGATCCTTACCGACCCTTCCTATTCGGGACAAATTGTCACCCTCACCTACCCTCTCATTGGCAATTACGGCATCAATGAGGATGACTTTGAGTCGGACCGCATTCAAGCTTCCGGCTTGATCGTCAAAGAAGCCTGTGACGAGCCGAGCAACTGGCGAAGCACCAAATCGGTGGACAAGTTGCTCAACGAACGCAATATCGTCGGCATTCAGGGGCTCGACACCCGAATGCTCACCAAGCGCATTCGTTCGGCCGGAGTGACCATGGGAGCGATCTGCGACAGCATCGAGCAGGGGCAACACGCGCTGGATTCCCACCCTGGCTACGGCGAATCGGATTTTGTTTTCTCGGTGACCACCTCGGCGGCCTACAAGTGGGGACCAAGCGGCAAAGAATCCGTCTCCGAGCCGGATCCGGTAGGGCGACCGCGCCTGGTAGTCCTGGATTGCGGCCTCAAGTTCAATATCCTGCGACGATTCTGGAAGGCAGGTTGCCGACCGATCGTGGTTCCTGCCACGGCAAGCGTGGATGAGATCATGAGTTGGAAGCCGGATGGCATTCTGCTTAGCCCCGGTCCTGGCGATCCTCGACGGCTTGGTCCGGTGATCGAAACCGTGAAGGGTCTCATTGGTAGACGCCCGATTTTTGGCATCTGCCTTGGCAATCAACTGCTCTGCCATGCGGTGGGCGGGGAAACCTTCAAACTGAAGTTCGGTCACCGTGGGAGTAACCACGCGGTGAAGGACTTGGAGACCGGAAAGGTCACCATAACTTCCCAAAACCACGGCTATGCCGTCGATCCGGAATCCTTAACCGATACGGCCGCAACGGTCACCCAAATCAACGTTAACGACGGCACGGTAGAAGGAATTGCTATTCCCGATGCTGACGCCTATAGTATTCAATATCACCCGGAAGCAGCCCCTGGTCCTTGGGACAGCCGGCCGTACTTCACCCGGTTTGTGGAATCCATTGGCAAATAATCGCGCTACCCGCACAAAGGAGTCGGCATGGCAGGCCCAGAGTTAATCGACAACCCGCTGATAACCTCCCTGGAAGAAGATCTTCTTGGGTCGTTTGGGATGTTCCCGGAGACGATTTATCTGATCTCCGTGGGCGAAGGCAAGTATGCCGCCAATAACGCAACCCTGCCCGACGGTCAGTCCGTGAACGGTCTTGCCTGCTTCCCTTCCCCGGATGATGCAACCACCTACATGGGAATGCTTGCCGGCTTGGGCGGAGAGATTCAAAAGAGCACCTTTGAGAAAGCCCGCGAGATCGCCCAGTCCAAGCCCGTCTTGGATGCCTTATTCTTGTTCCAAGGCGGGCGAATCGTAGAAGTCCACTTCGTTCGATAACAACACCCCAAATGCTCCTCTCAGACTTGCGGCGTTCGTAGAAACCACAGACCCCTGACTGCATAAGCAGTCAGGGGTCTGTTTCTTTGCCTTTGTGGACGTTTAGTTCGTTTCTCGAGAGTCGCCCGGAGCCTTAGCACCCGCAGGCGCATCTTGCGGGGTCGGTGCTGGAGTGTTCATTTGAACCTTCCCGTCGTCACCGCCGCCTGAGCAACCCGCGAGGATTCCGCCCGCCAGCACCGCAAGTGCCAGTGCAACCACGCCCCCTTTCTTACAACCCAGGGACATCTACGCCTCCGTCAAAGTAGGTCGGGACCTCGATGATGTTCTGCACGTTGATGTCCGGGCGGAACAAGTACGGGTAGCAGCTTTGGCTATCCCAGTATCGACCCGCAGCGAAGTTGTCCACGTAGCGAGCGAATGGATCCGTTCGCGCGTCGGTTCGCTGAGCGACATTTCGAGGACCAACACCGATGCGTCGGAACTTCGTCGAAGTATCGGCGAAGGACATCACCGTACCGTTGGCGAATACACCGATTCCTCGGCGGCTCGTGTTGGTGGTGTAGCCTGCGGTGGCACCATTTGTCGCCGCAGAGCAACCTGCGCGGGTGCCCTGATAGCGACATCCGCCCGCGTTGTTGTTACAGACCAACCAGGGGCTGGCGTAACCCGCTCCGTAGATCGATCGTCGACCATGGCCGTGCCAGTAAACCGGAACGGTCGAAGGACTCTCCATTGCCGTGCCGCTGTATTCGTTGAGCAAGCCGTTTATGGTGTAGGTCACGTTGGTCAAGCCAGTCGCCGGTTGTCCAGCAGAGCCGAAGTATGTGCCCGTGGTCCGCAACTCGGTGCCCGCCGGACAGGTGAGCACTTGAAGGTTTTTCAAATAGGGTTGGATGGAGTTGTACCAAAACGACTGAACGCCGGCCACTCGCCATGCTGGGTCGGTTACCGGAACCTGTTGAGCGGGAACCGGGATGAATCGGTTCCAGTGATATCCACCAACCGGATCGCCGAGAACGTGCGCCAAGGGATAAATATCGTCGGTGTCCGCCATGTAGATCTGGGTGGCGGTTCCCAGGTTCTTGAGGTTGGAAATCGACTGGGTCTTCTTAGCCGCATCCTTCGCTTGGGCAAAAACCGGGAAGAGAATCGCCGCCAGAATCGCGATAATCGCGATCACGACAAGGAGTTCAATGAGTGTAAACGCACGTCGTACCATGATCGTTCAAAACATCCGGTTTTGCCGGAATTGCATCAAAGATACGAAATGGAAAGGGTTTTCGGAAGGGATGCCGGCAATGTTAAGGAAAGATCGTGAATAGACTCGACGGATTCGGATAAATCCAACAATAAAATTTTCGTTACGACTATTGCAAACTTCCCGTATCATTTCTGGGTCATTCAGTGTTTTAGCAAAATCACTGAATGAGTTTGAGTTGAAATGAAATCAAGACGCGCATTCACGCTCATCGAGTTGCTGGTCGTAATTGCCATCATCGCGATCCTCGCTGCCATTCTGTTCCCCGTCTTCGCCCAAGCAAAGACGGCGGCAAAGAAGACCTCCGCCCTGTCCAACATTAAGCAATCAGCGACTTCGATCGCCATTTACAGTGCTGATAACGATGATCTCTTCCCTTGCGCGTACGCGGTGGATCAGAACGGAACGATGCTGATGGGACCGTTCGGCCCGGACACTTATCACCTCGCCTCGGTTCCGGCGGGCTGGGGCGTGAATGCTCCATGGGCATCCGCAGATGCCGTTCATTGGGTGAACAGCACGCAGCCCTACATGAAGAACTACGATCTTCATAACAATGCTTTCACGTCCCTCTACACGTCCGGATTCAACTATGCCACCGCCCCTGGCAACCTTCCGGTGATCAGCCACTCCATGAACGGACTCTTGAGCGTGCTAAGTGCAACAAGCGTCGCCGCACCTTCTCGATGTCCGCTCATCGTCATGGGCAACGGTCGTGAGGCGTATCGCGGATATGCGTACACCAATCCACTCTTGCGCTGCGATTCTGAAGGGCAACCAGGCGCACCTGCTCCTGTTTGTCGCTTCAATCCGGGTGGCGCACCCCAATCCGACATGTCTCGAAGCTTGTCTTTACGAATGGATACCTACGAGTTCACTTTTGAGCCGTCGCACGACACGACTTGGGTCACAGGCGATGGCTGGGTGGTTGCCTACACCGACACTTCCGCCAAGTTCCAGAAGCAGCCTCAACAAGGAACGAATACAGGAAACTACAATCAGCCCGGCTACACCTACACTCTTGGTCGACAAGGACGCACGATAGGAGGTTATCTCAACGCTCCACTACGTTGCCGATTCGGAACGGGTGGTTTTTACCAAAGCTATTTCCGACCAGATGTTGAAAACACCTATCGTTTCGGAGACACGAGCATGGCCGTCCAGTGCGCACAATAACCACCATGCGAGAATTGAAAACCCTTTTGATCCTCGTAGGTCTTTGCTTTGCTGGAGCTTTGCTGGCAGGATGTGGAAGCGATACGCCTCCGCCGAACGCCGCAGGTCCGGAAGCAAACGTCAAGAAGGAATACACCAAAGAAGAAGCGGCGGCAGCTAAGCCGAAGCGCAACGGTAGCGAGTAACTCGTTTCAACTAGAGCCCCTCGATGACGATCATCGCGGGGCTTTTTTGCGCGTGCTCCTGAATCGCCCGACGACACCCGGTAGACTCCTTTTTTAGAATGAAAGTGTTGGTCATCGGCTCCGGCCCCATCGTCATCGGGCAAGCCGCCGAGTTCGACTACGCAGGCACCCAGGCCTGCAAGAGCCTTAAGGAAGAGGGTCACGAAGTCGTTCTGATCAACTCCAACCCGGCAACGATCATGACCGATCCCGGCGTTGCCGACGCGCTTTACATCGAGCCCCTCACGCCCGAGTTCTGCGAGCGAGTCATTGCCCGGGAGAAGCCGGACGCTCTTCTGCCCACCCTCGGCGGACAAACGGGCCTCAACCTCGCCACCGAGCTTGCCGAGCGAGGCATCCTTGAAAAGTACAACCTCAAGGTGCTCGGCACACCACTTTCCGCAATTAAGAAAGCCGAGGACCGCGAGAGCTTCCGCGCCCTGATGCGCGAGATCAAAGAGCCGGTGCCGGAGAGCTGGATCATCACCACCGAAGAGGAACTGGAAGCGGTTCTGGACGTGGTTCCCTACCCGTGCATCATTCGACCCGCCTATACCCTGGGCGGAACAGGCGGCGGCATCGCCAACACTAGAGAAGAGCTTTGGGAGACCGGCCGCAAGGGTCTCAAACTTTCCATGCGAAGCCAAATCATGGTGGAGCGCTCGCTCCTCGGATGGAAGGAAGTGGAGTACGAAGTGATGCGGGACAGCAAGGGCACCGTCATCACCGTGTGCAACATGGAGAACTTCGACCCCATGGGCGTGCACACCGGCGACAGCATCGTCATTGCCCCTTCGCAGACCTTGAGCGACTTGGAGTACCACATGCTCCGAACCGCCTCGCTGAAGATCATCGACGCGCTGGGAATCGAAGGCGGCTGCAACGTTCAGTTGGCGGTGAACCCGGAGTCGTTCGACTACTACATCATCGAGGTCAATCCGCGGGTTTCCCGATCATCGGCACTCGCTTCGAAAGCGACGGGCTACCCCATCGCTCGAGTCGCGGCGAAGATCGCGATCGGCAAGACGCTGGACGAAATCGACAACCAGGTCACCGGAACCACCAAAGCCTGCTTCGAGCCTGCGCTCGACTACTGCGTCGTCAAGATTCCGCGCTGGCCGTTCGATAAGTTCGGGTCTGGGGACCGAACGCTCTTCACCCAAATGAAAGCGACGGGCGAGGTCATGGCGATCGACCGGTCTTTTGAAGCCGCCTTGATGAAAGCGATTCGCGGGTTGGAAGTTAAGCAGCGTGATCTTCGACATCCCAAGTTCGCGGCGATGGACGACACCGAACTCAAGGCCGCGATCAAGCAGCCGACGGATGAGCGAATGTGGGCGATTGCCGAAGGACTTAGACGGGGATATTCGGTGGACGAGGTTAATCGACTTTGCCGCGTCGACCGTTGGTTCCTACGCAAGATGGTGAAGCTCCTGACAGTCGAGACCAAATTGGCAGATGCACGGAAGGCGCAGGACGTTTCAGGGCTGGCGGAACTGGTGAAGGAAGCGTTCCTCATCGGATTCCCCTCTCCGACCATCACTTCCCTATTGCTCGGCGACGAGGCGGGTCTTTCCGAGAGCTATCGAACCCGAGTAGCAGAAGAGATCGAAGCCCAAAAGGTGATGCCCGTCTTCAAGATGGTCGACACCTGCGCCGGAGAGTTTGAATCGCGAACGCCGTACTACTACGGCACGTTCGAGCAAGAAGACGACGCTCGACGGCCCACCCTCGTCTAACCGCGATACCATCACCGTGAGCCATTCCGCGCTAGACCGAAGCGAGGTTCGAGCCGACTACCATCGGCTCCTTTTGGCTTGGTTCGACGCGCACAAGCGCGATCTTCCGTGGCGAAAAACCAAGGATCCGTACGCCATTTGGGTGAGCGAGATCATGCTCCAACAAACCCAAGTGGCGACGGTGATCCCTTACTTCGAACGGTGGCTCGCCGCCTTCCCCACCGTTTCTCACCTTGCGAACGCTGACGAGCAGCAGGTGCTCGCCCTTTGGCAAGGTCTGGGCTACTATCGCCGAGCAAAGCTGCTGCACGCCGGGGCAAAACAAGTTGCCGAAACGGGCATCCCGGTCGACGCCTCCGGCTGGCGAGCCGTGCCCGGAGTGGGTAGATACACCGCCGGGGCGATCTGCTCCATTGCGCTCGATCTTCAGGAACCCCTCGTAGACGGGAACGTCGAACGGGTCTATTCTC
>CAZAVC010000109.1:0-6411 GCA_964488265.1 uncultured Fimbriimonas sp. | reverse complement strand
CTGGGTATTTGTCTTTTTGTCCCTGTCGGGGCGCCCCTCCATAGAGGGGAATACAGTGGGCCCTTTCCTTCCCAGAGGTCCGGAGGACCGTCCAGACCGTTAGCCCAGACCGATAGGTCTGGGTAGGTCGTTCAAGGTATCAAAGGTCCGGAGGACCGACCAGATACTCCGAATCCAAAAGGCCGCTCTTTTAAGACCCTCTTGCGATGGCTCCGCAGATGAGCCTACAAATGACAACCCGCTACCCCGCGGTCTTCCCTTTGGGGTAATTCACCCACCGACGTGATCTAACGACCTTCGGTAGCCGATTTATCGGGTGGGACCGTTTTCTTATCGTCCACCTTCTTCTCGTCGGTCGCTTTCTTCTCTTCGACAGGCTTAGGATCCTTTTCCCGAGTCACCCCAGTTTGGGCGTTGCTCGACGGTTGGAAGAGCACGAGCAACTCGCCGGGCTCCCAACCACGACCTTCGACCGCAGCGGGTGCCCAGGGTCGGAAGCGGACGGTGCCGTTCTTCATGAACTCCACAAACCCAAGCGACCCCTTACCGACCGAAGCGACGAACGGACCCTTGCCGTCTAATCGCGAGCCCGCAGCAAGCGGGGAAGCCTCAAACGAGACGTACGCTCGGACCTTGCCGTGCCGAACCAGTTCGGCGCCGAATCGCTTGGCGGTGGCGTCGCTGAATAGGGTTTCCGTTCCCTTGGCTTTGGCCGCGTCATCCGCAGCGGCACCAACTTCATCGGCAGGCTTCGGGAACGCCCGGCGACCGATGACGAACACGTCTTTCACGCCCTCTTTTTCCGCCTTGTCCAGCTGAGCGATCATCCAGCGCAGTGGGACCTGCAAGTTCTCGGCGGCCTCGGTATCCGTATTGACCACCAAGAAGCGCTCGCCTTCAAACGTAAAGGCAACGGTTCGGGTGGCGTGGCTCTCTTTCAGACCGTCTAAGTTGGGCTTCTCAACGGAGGGACCTCCGGTGTAAGCCTTGGTGCGACTGAGCTTGCCGAGAACTGAATTCCAGTCGGCGAGCTTTTCGGTACCTGTGGGGACGGGCAAAAACTCGAACGGTAGGTCTCGGGCGATCGGGGCGAGTTTGCCTGCGATCTCCGGCGTGAGGCCCATCACAAAGAATCGTTTAGGGACGCTCTCCAACCGCTTCAGCCGAGCCACCCACGGCTCTACCTCCTTCACGTCGGTGGGGGCATGGATGAGCCCCACGCTGCCTTTGAGTTCGTTGGGGGCGGCTAGCGCATTCTTGGAGTCGCCGGGAATGGGCGCGCCGGGCTGAGAGGTTCCGCGATTATAGGGGGTCGATCCGTCAGTGGGATTCGTTCCTCCGCAACCGGCGATGAGCGCCAGCGCCATTCCGCCGGCAAGGTGCTTGGAACCCAGTGCGAGTCCTTTCATGCGTCTTAAAATCGTCGATTCCAAAGTAGTGCCCCCTCTACATTATTGTCCGAAGGGGGCGGCTCGTTACGGTGGGATCGAGAGATTGCGGGTTGACCGACGCTACTGAGGCAGAAGCTCTTCAGGGTGCTCTCTTAGGTAGGTCAGCAGTACCCGACGCTTTTCCGTTCCTCTAGACCCAGGTTTGGGTGGCGGAAGCAGGCCAGGCAGATTCCTTTGGACGCGGTCGTAAACACTTTGCCAACGCTTCTTAACCGCTTCATGGCTAATGCCCAACCGATCCGCAATTTCTAGGTCGGTAAGACCAAAAACGGCCTCGCTGAGAATGGCCACTTGGGCATCGTTGAAGCCAAGGATGGGGACGGGCGAACAAAACAACCGGATCAAAAAAAAGTTCCCGCTGGCAAGGGCCATCTCCTTATCAAGTTCGATGAGATAAACCTTGTCTGGATCGGCGAGGGTCTCATTGAACCTGTGGTAGTAGTTCACTACCTTCATCCCGGCCTTCACGGAAGCCTCCAAGACCTCGGACGATCGCAACTCGTGAATAAGCCGACGAATGCGATACCCGGCGAATCGATCAGCAAAGCGGTTCACCAACTGCGACTGCAGGTAAATGTGGTCGAGCTGATTATTGGTCGCGTCGTATTCGTAGGTCATCACCACAACGTTCAGAAGGCTTTCCCGGTTCAAGCGAGCCATCTCTTCGTCTATGGGGAAGGGTCGCATGCCTTCTCGGGCCATCGCCAGGAGGTTGCGGGTGATCCCAGGCGTTTGGGTCTGAATGATCTGCTCGATTGCCATGTTGTTGACAAATGCCCAACACATCAAGGCAACCACCTCCGTGTCGTGGGGACGGCTGGGATCTCGTGAAATGGTTTCCAGCGCAATGCCAACAACCGGGGCGTGCTCAAAGAAAAAGGCGTATTCCTTGCGAAACTCGGCTTCTTGGGAAGGCGTGAGCGGCCTTCGCGTTTTGACTAATCGAATGTACGAATCGCAATCTTCCGCTGTGATCAAACGACTTCGAAACCTGGTGTACAACTCTGTCGATCTCCTCTGACCTTCGCTTCCAGTTTCCCCCTCTAGGGTGTTCTTGTGGGGCATTAACTCGCCTTGATGCAAAGTTTACGAAAAAAGGGAGTAATATTTTTGAAGGGTTACCCTATAATCATAAACGTTGTATTGCATAGAAAGTCCTGTTATTGTTGATTTCGAAAAACAATTCTTGACAATAGATTGCAATTACAGACTCGTTAGGCGTTCATTTGAAGCGCAAAAGACGAACGGCATCTCTAGATCGGCTCCACCCTAAGTGCGCCGATCTTCTTTTAGCCCGCTCTTTTTGAATCCACTCCGGTGGTCAGGAGTTGGCTTTGGTTAGTAGCTCTCGCACCGTATCAACGTCGCGGTGCATCTGCTCTACCAGGGCATCCAAGCTCGGGAAGTTTTGCTCCTCTCGAACGAAGTCGGTGAGCTTCAGCACAATGTGCTCTCCGTAAAGGGAGTCTCCGGGGTAATCCAACAGATAGGCTTCAATCGAACGGGGTCCGCCGCCTACTGCGGGGCGAGTCCCTATCGCGAGGGCGGCCTTGAAACAGCCTCGGGAGCATTCGAACGTGGCCGCATAAACGCCGTCCGTCGGGAGAACCTGATCCATCGACCGGGCGATGTTGGCGGTGGGGAAGCCAAGGGTGCGACCCAGTTTTTGACCGCCCACTACAAACCCATGAAGCTCGAAGGGTCTGCCCAAGTACCGACCCGCCAGAGCGACTTCGCCCCGTTGAACGGAGGCTCTTACCAGGCTGGAACTCACTCGATCCTCTCCAACAAGGAAGGGCTCCACAACATTGGTGGCAATGCGTTCTGCAAGCCATTCCGTGGTGCCTTCCCGACCGTTGCCAAGGGCAAAGTCGTGACCCACCACAAGCTCACCCGCTCGAAGCTTGGTGCGTAGGATCTGCTCCAAAAAGTCCTCGGCAGACATTCGGCTCAGCCAGGCGTTGAAGGGTAGGACCACCACCAGGCCAACCCCCAGCTTTTCGAACTCTTTTAGGTTGACGGAGAGAGGAGCGACCGCTTGGGGAGCTTTGCCCGGATTCAACACCTTCGCCGGGTGACGATCGAACGTGAGAACGATCAGAGGCAGTTCCTTCTCTTTGGCCACCTTTGCCGCAGTGAGGATGACCGCCCGATGACCTAAATGAACGCCATCGAAGGTGCCTATGCATATCACCGCTTGGGGCCATTCGGCTTGAAGGAGTTCAACGCCAAAGTGAATCTGCATGAGTCGTGGAGTTTACCGAGCGGTCGAAGGACTCGCCGCAAGATTGGAGATGGCCACTCGAATCGTGAGCGCCAAGATCTGGATTCCTAAAACCGGCAGCGTGCCCCAAACGCTCGACCAAACCAAGGCGGTTTGGGCTTGGACGGGGCGGACAATGATCTGGCTCGAATCCGTTCCGTAAAGGTTGGCAAGCGTGACGCAAAACACAAACCACAAAAAGGGGATGGTGAAGTTGAGGGGAGCCTTCCACCGATTGAAGGGGATGAGTTGGGGCGAAAGCGCCGAGCAAAGAACGACTAAGAATGCGGACGCCAGAGGAAATGCGGCGAGCAGTAACACGGCGCGAATGTCTAGCCCGGTTTGGGTTCTTAATCCAAGATTGGGAAGGGTCGCCACTGCGAAGACGAGCGCAATGAGGACACAACTGAAGCTGCCGTCAATGGCGAGGCTCAATCGCGTGAACCAAGTGGAATGAGGTTCTTGAGCGGAAGGTTCGGATTGCCCCTCGATTCCGGAGATTGGATCGGTGAAGGTATCGCTCATCGACTCCCTGTCTGACGCCGAAAATTGGGCTCAAAGTTCCGGCAGATCTTCCGGATTGACCTGGGTTGCTCCTACGTTTTCTTGAACGATTTGCTCCCAAATTTCCTTTCGGTGCACAGCGACGTTTTTGGGCGCCTTAATGCCAATGCGGACCTGCTCACCACGCACCTCGAGGACGACAATCTCGATGTCGTCTCCGATCACAATGCTTTGGCTGATTTTTCGTGTAAGAACAAGCATGTCCGCCTTCCTTGGCTTTGTTGTATTGTACGCCGATTGCGTGGTTTAAGTCCGCGTAGTGGGATAGCCCCGGGGAACCTTGCGAACTTCCCGCTCAGCGGCACTGCATGAAGTCAGGGATGGCAATGGCAAGAGTTTAGGGTTTTTCGCCCAGAACTCTTGCTCAATGTTATGCCATCAAGGGTGTAAGCGCAAGTGCTCCTTACGCAGCAACGGGTTCGGCCGCTTCTACAGCCGGGAAGACTCGGTGCCTCACGCTGTAGTTCGGGTCTTCAAGAATCAACTGTCGCGCCTTTTGAGTATTGCCATTCACAACAATCGGGCCTGCCAAGTTGATCGTCATGTCCTTCGGTCGACCCTTGGGAATGTTGGCGGTAACGAACATAACCGTTGGGGTGTCATCGGTGAGTCCAAGCGATTCCGCCTGCGATCTTGAGACCGTGGGGGAATATTCGGGAATGAGGTGCTCCGGGATCGCTACCAGAAACGCCAGCGTGGGATCGTCGATGCATTGCAGCCAACGAAACGCGCTATCGTCTTTGGTGCAAAGCACCACAAATTGGTGGGCGTGCGGGAAGCCAACCAGGCCCTCCGCAAAGTCGATGATGTCTTCTTGATTGAATGTGATTGATCCGAATCGAGTGCCTTCTAGGTTCATACCGTTTCCTATCGCATGAATTCCAAGAGACTGAGCCGAAATCCTTGGCTGGTCACTTGAAGGGCGGCTTGGTAAGCCGATTCGGCGCTCTTAAGTTCCGTGATCGCCTGAGTGATGTCGACGTCTTCGATATCTGAAGCGTCGCTAGTCAGTTCGTCGACGCGACGCCCGTGCGTCGCTGCGATCTGATCTAGTTGGCGGAGTCTTCCCCCCACCACGCCCCGAGCAACGTTCACGTTTTTGATTTCCTGCTGGATTTCATTGACATGGATGTCGCTGAGAGCTGAAACGTTGCCTCCCTCAAGAGAGAGACGGATGCCTTCGAGTTTGTTGTAAAGATCGGTAAGGAGCGGATCGCCCGGGAGGTTGCCGGCGATCGTTTCATCTGGGCTGACTTCCAGGAGAACGGGAGCGTTGTCGCCGTTGTAGGTCACGCCGCTGCTGCCGAGCGTGAGCGCGGGTCGATCGGTTTGTTGCCCGCTAAAAATGTAGCTTCCGTTGGCGTTTCGGGTGTTTGCGATCTGCAGAAGTCGCTTCTGAATCGAGTCGATCTCCGACGCCATCGCCGATCGCTGCTCTTGTCCAACGGAGGTGTTCGCGCCTTGCAAAACCAAGGTGTACGCTCGCGAGGACAGGGAGGAGACCTCGGTGAGTGAGGACTCGGTGAGCTGAAGGTTGTTCTTTCCTCGGCTGATGTTGGTGGTGTACTGCTCCAACGCCGCCTTCATCGACTTGATGTCAACAACGGCGCGCATTCCACCGGGATCGTCGCTGGGCTTCTCAATCCGCTTCCCCGAGCTGATCTGAGACATCAGGTCGAAATACTTCCGCTGCGAGACCTCAATGTCCCGTTGGAAAGTGGCGTATTGGTTTGAAGTTCCGATTCGCATATCGACCCATCGTTGTTATCGGATGGAGCGAGTCGGGTTTTTAGAGGAAATCCCCGGGTTTTTACCGGGGTAGGTCTTCTTCTGGGATTCGCGATCGGTGCTTTAGCCCTTGGGAGCGAGAACGCCGATGTCGCCTAGCCAATCGGCTAGCCGAGTCGGCCATGTTTTCACCGCTTGAAGGTTGCTTCGATTACCCATGTTGAATCCGTGCCCGCCTCCGCTGAGCAGGTGGAACTCTAGAGGTCTCTTGGCGGCACGATGCTTGGCAACCAGGTCTAGGCACACGTTCGCGGAGCCGTCATCGGACGAAACAAGGATGAAGCTTGGCGTCTTGGATGCCGGGAGCTCTTTGGGAATCCCGACGGGGCCGGGGTAGATCCACGC
>CAZAVC010000108.1:0-6422 GCA_964488265.1 uncultured Fimbriimonas sp. | reverse complement strand
CGGTTGGGACGGTCGTCAGTTTTCGTTGTCGGGCTTACTTGTCGATAGCGCCGACTTTGCTGCGAGAGCGGATCGCCGCCTGTGCAGACGCAAGTCGTGCAATCGGTACCCGGAAGGGCGAGCAGGACACGTAGTTGAGGCCGACCTCTTGGCAGAACGCGATGGACTCTGGATCTCCACCGTGCTCACCACAGATGCCACACTTCATTCCTTCTCGAGTCTTTCGACCCTCTTCAACGGCAATTCGAACCAGCCGACCGACACCGATCGTGTCGAGCGTTTCGAACGGGTTGCGCGGAAGGATCTTTTGATCGACGTATTGGGTCAAGAACTTGCCCTCGGCGTCGTCTCGCGAGTATCCGAACGTTGTCTGCGTAAGGTCGTTCGTTCCGAACGAGAAGAACTCAGCGTACTCGGCGAGTTCGCCTGCGGTCAGAGCGGCTCGCGGAAGCTCGATCATCGTTCCGAATTGGTAAGGAATGTCGACGCCTTCTTCAGCGATAACATCCTTAGCGGCGGCTTCGAGTTGGCTTTGAACAACCTTCAGCTCGTTCACGGTGGAAACGAGCGGGATCATGATCTCGGGGAGCACGCTGACGCCTACCTTCGTGAGCTTCGCGGCGGCCTTGAGGATCGCGCGGGTTTGCATCACGACGATGCCGGGGAGGATGATCGAAAGTCGAACGCCTCGAAGACCGAGCATCGGGTTGGCTTCCTTCATCGCTTCAACCTCGGCGAGCATCTTCATCTTCTCTTCGTACTTCGCCTTGTCAGCGTCGTTTGCGGGTTGAAGTTGAAGTCGCGTCTTGAGTTCAGTGGTCTCTCGAACGAGGGTCTCGTGCGAGGGAAGGAACTCGTGAAGGGGCGGGTCGATGAGTCGGATGGTAACCGGCTTGCCGGCCATTGCCTCGAAGATGCCCTCAAAGTCGTGCTGTTGAACGACTTCGAGCTTGTTGAGGCACTCTTGTCGAACCGCAGCGTCCTTGGTGAGGATCATTTCTTGAACGATCGGAAGTCGATCGGTCTCGAAGAACATGTGCTCGGTTCGGCAGAGACCAATACCCTCTGCACCAAACTCGATGGCTTGCTTGGCGTCGCGCGGGTTGTCAGCGTTGGCCCGAACCTTCATGGTTCGGAACTCGTCGGCCCATGTCATGAGCTCGCCGAATTTGCCCGTAACTTCCGGAGCGATGAGCTTGAGCTCGCCGACATAGATCTTTCCAGAAGATCCATCGATGGTGAGCATGTCGCCTTCGTGAAGAACAACATCGTCGACCTTCAGCACCTTAGCGTGGACGTCCACGTGGAGAGATTCAGCTCCCGCAACACAGGGGATACCAAAGCCTCGGGCAACAACCGCTGCGTGAGAGGTCTTACCTCCGCGTGCGGTGAGAACGCCCTGCGCCGCGAGCATTCCGCTCACGTCGTCCGGGTTGGTTTCTTCGCGGACCAAGATCACGCGCTCGCCGCGTCCGCCGTTTCGACCTTCGGCCGTTGCGGTCTTCGCATCAAAAACGGCCTTTCCAACTGCAGCGCCGGGGGAAGCAGGCAGACCTGCCGCGATGACCTTGGCGGTCTCAAGGCTGACCGGATCGATTCGCGGGTGGAGAAGTTGGTCGACGTGCGCACCAGAAACTCGGTTGACGGCTTCCTCTCGGGAGATAAGACCCTCGTGGACCATGTCGACAGCGATGTTAACCGCAGCAGGTCCGGTTCGCTTTCCGGTTCGGCACTGGAGCATGAAGAGTCGACCGTTTTGAATGGTGAACTCAAGGTCTTGCATCTCCTTGTAGTGCGCTTCGAGCTTGTCGCAGACAGCGACGAACTCGTCGTAAACGGCCTTGTTTTGCTTCTCAAGCTCGCTGATCGGCACCGGAGTTCGAACGCCTGCAACAACGTCCTCGCCTTGTGCGTTCATCAAGTACTCGCCAAACAGAAGCTTTTCGCCCGTCGAAGGGTCGCGGGTGAACGCAACGCCCGTACCGGACTCGTCGCCCATGTTTCCGTAAACCATCGACTGGATGTTGACGGCGGTACCGATCTCGTCCGGAATCTTCTCCATACGTCGGTAAACGATGGCTCGATCGTTGTTCCAGCTGCGGAAGACAGCCTCGACCGAAAGCTCAAGTTGCTCCCAAGGATCGGAAGGGAAGTCACGGCCGGTCTTCTCTTTGAAGAAGGAGAGGAAGAGGTTGGAAACTTCTTCGAGGTGCTCTGCGTTCAGATCGAGGTCCTGCGCCGCGCCAACCTTCTTCTTATATTCCGCAAAGATGTGGTTGTCGAAGTGGTGCTTGCTGAGGCCGAATGCCACATCCGAAAGCATCATGATGAAGCGGCGGTAGCTGTCATAAACGAACCGGGGGTTGCCCGTTTCGGCGATGAGAGCCTTGATCGTGACCTCGTTGAGGCCAAGGTTCAGAACCGTGTCCATCATGCCCGGCATGGAGAACTTGGAACCGGAGCGGACGGAGACGAGCAGGGGCTTTTCGCTGCCACCGAAGACTCGATCCATTTGCTTCTCAACGGCGGCCATTGCGGCCTTCATGTCATCAATCAACCCGTTGGGAAGTTGCTTTCCGCTGTTGTAGTACTCGGTGCAGACTTCGGTGGTGACCGTAAATCCGGGGGGGACAGGAAGACCGATGTTGGTCATTTCGGAAAGGTTTGCGCCTTTCCCGCCGAGAAGGTCGCGCATCGAAGCATCGCCTTCGCCGAAAATGTAGACTCGCTTATTGCTCATAGACTGCTGCTCTGTCTGAAAGATCTGGCAACCACGCGGCAACGTTGGCGCATAGCCGTCAATTTGCTCAGAATACCTTCCGGACGTTAGGCAGTTTTAATCCGTTAAGCGGTTGTTATGAGGCTAAGCCGATCGCAAACGTTCTAGTTTCTTTTCTAGAGAGGCAGCCACTCGCTTCGCGCGCATGCCCATCGCCTGGATCAGCGCCATCTGTTCGATGCTGGTTACATTGACCGTGTGCGGCCACGGCTCGACGCTCACCCCGGCACTTTGCGCGGCTTGGGTCGCAACGTCAATCGACGTCACGATCGTCCTCTCATCGAGGCTCAGAACGGATCCTGCGGGACCTGCCAGCGCGAGGCGAAGTTCTCTCGGTAACTTCCACGCGTCGGACAATTTCGCTCCCGTCGCCCGAATAGACTCGCCGCAAACGTGGCGATAAGCGTCTGCAATCGGCACCTTTCTAAACTGAGCAATCGTCGCCGCACGATCAAAGTCTTCTGGCCATTGCCGAGCAATGAGCGAGTAGACCATGGTTGAGCAAATCCCCAAAGCCGCACACCGCATTTGAAGCTCGGGGCGAATGTCATAGATGGACTGTTCGATCGCCATGGGCGCGAGGCATCCAACAACAAGGCTCCCCAGTGATAGCTGAGTGCTGGAAATCACTTTGCTGTGGGTTTTGGATCCTGAAATCCAGAGGTCAAGAACGATTGCCAGTTGCGAGACGGCTTGGGGACCACAGGTTTGGATGAGGTGGGGAATGTTTGGCTCAAAGCCAAGGAAGTCGGAAATTTCGCAGACTGCTTTGGAAACCATCATGTCCGAAGCGATAACGGTTAGCGCCGATCGTCCATCGCCGCTGTTCACACGCAGCAGCGTTGCCGCTGTTGGTGGCAACGGCGATAGTGTCCCCATATCGACGACTAAACTCATGAATCCCCCAAACCCTTGGCGGTTGTGCGCTTTCTAAATGCAAAGGCGCAACATCACCTGAGGGCTTATTCCACACTTCCAGGTGTTTTTGAGGGCTAGTGAAACTGAGAAAATGGAGCCCGTTGAAAAGCGTCGAATCGATGTGTCATACTCTCAGATTCGAGAAAGGCTATGAAGGAAGGAATTCACCCGGCGCTTCACCCCGTGCTTTATGTTGATGGCGAGCATGAGTGGATTGGCATGTCAACGGCTAAGAGCAACCAAACCCGCAACGTGAACGGAGTAGATCACTTCGTCATCAACGTTGAAATCAGCGCATTCAGCCATCCTTTCTATACGGGTCAAAAGCGACTCGTAGACACCGCTGGTCGCGTTGAGAAGTTTATGCGACGCTACGGCAACCAAACAAAGAAGTAAGAAAGGCTTCTTCAGCCCAGTTCGCTCCTGCGGACTGGGCTTTTTTAATTTATCGTGAACGTTATCCCGGTAAATCTACCGATGATCTTCTTGTAGTAACTTTAGAGGACGCCGATGAGACTCCGATTCGATCCCCTTCGCAGCTCAATGATGCCTACCCTCGTGGTAGCGGGCGTCTTAGCCGCTTCAGGATTTGTTCTGGCGTCTGAAACCGCCAAAGTTGATCCAAAGGGCCAACTCGCCGCCCCCATTTACTGGGTTAATCGCGATTTCGGAAAAGAGTTTTTCAATACAAACGACCGTATTTGGTACAAGGGCGTTAAAGAGCGGAAAGAGGTCGCGCTCACCTTCGACGACGGACCTCACGATGACAGCTGCATCGCCCTTCTAGACACTCTGAAAGAGAAGGGTGTTCATGCCAGTTTCTTTGTTGTTGGCAAACAGGTCGATAAATATCCAGAACTGGTCGCCCGGATGATCGACGAGGGGCATGAGGTTGGGAATCACACCTACGATCACTTCCGCCTGGTTAGCCCCGATATGACTAAGGCAAAAATCCGGGAGCAACTAGATCGCTGCGACGAAGCCATTATCAAGGCTTGTGGTCGAACGACGACCCTCTTCAGACCGCCTGGAATGCGCTTTAACCGAGATGTGATCGACGTTCTTCGCGAGAAGGAGCAGCTATTGGTGTACTGGACCATCGGGGCGAGAGACTTTATTGGCACGGCTCCGGAGTGGGAACTGACTCAAGACATGAAGAAGGAACCCGTGCCTTCTCCAGCCGATCTTGTGGAAAGGGTGAGGAAGCAGCTCAAGCCCGGAGCAATCATTCTCCTTCACGATAACCCCATCACAACGGCGGCTTTAGGAGACATGATCGATGCGATTCATGCCGAGGGTTACCAGATCAGGCTTTGCCGAGAGATGATGCAAGAACTACCGCAAAACGTTCGCGTCGTGAGCAATCCGCTAGCGCCTCATATCTCGCGAGAATCCCGCTAAGTTCTGGTCTTTCGTCGGTTCTTGGCGCCCATAATGAACCTATGGGAGTTCTCGCATCCGTCCATCCACACCGCGTTGAATTAAACGAGGCCGATCCAGTCATTGCTCAACTGATTGCCGAAGAGACGGAGCGCCAAGAGCACAACCTCGAACTGATTGCAAGCGAGAATATCGCATCGTTGGCCGTTCGTCAGGCTATGGGGAGCGTCCTTACCGACAAATATGCCGAGGGATATCCCGGAAAGCGCTACTACGGTGGCTGTGAAGTTGTCGACAAAATTGAGCAGCTTGCGATCGATCGTGTGAAGGAGCTTTACGGAGCCGAGCATGCGAACGTGCAGCCACACAGCGGCGCGCAAGCCAACATGGCGGTTTACTTTGCCTTCCTTGAGCCAGGCGACACCTTGATGGCGATGAACCTTGCTCATGGTGGACACTTGACCCACGGTTCGCACGTGAACTTTAGCGGTCGTTACTACAAGATCGTTCCTTACGGCGTTTCGGAGGGTTCGGAAGTGATCGATTACGATCTGTTCCGCGCGACCGCACTTGAGCACAAGCCCAAAATGATCGTCTCGGGCGCAACGGCTTACCCTCGGCGATTCGATTTCGCAAAGATTCAAGAGATCGCAGAAGAGGTCGGAGCACTGCACATGTGCGATATGTCGCACTACTCGGGACTCATCGCCGGCGGCGAATACCCATCTCCCGTGCCTTATTGCGATTTCGTCACTTCGACCACGCACAAGTCGATTCGAGGGCCACGCGGCGGCATGATTCTCTGCAAAGAGAAGTACGCCAAGGAGATCGACAAGCAAGTATTCCCGGGTATTCAGGGCGGACCCTTGATGCACGTCATCGCGGCGAAGGCGGTTGCCTTCGGCGAAGCTCTCAAGCCCGAGTTCAAGGTCTATCAAGCTCAGATTCGGAAGAATGCCACGTCTCTTGCCTCAGCCTTGATTGAAGAGGGCTTCCGAATCGTCTCCGGTGGTACCGACTCTCACCTCATGCTCGTCGACCTTCGACCATTCAACGTGAACGGAAAAATCGCTCAGCACGCTCTGGACGTGGCAGCGATCACAACGAACAAAAACTCCATCCCATTCGACCCCGAGAAGCCTTTTGTCACAAGCGGAATTCGTCTTGGCACCCCGGCGGTTACGACTCGAGGAATGAAGGAATCGGAGATGAAGGAGATTGCTCAGTTTATCGCTCGTGCTCTCCGAGCTCCCGAAGACGAGGCTAACTTGGCCTCGGTGCGAGAAGACGTTATCTCGCTTACCAAGCGATTCCCAATCCACCTATTCTAAGAGGCAGACGGGCA
>CAZAVC010000107.1:0-6431 GCA_964488265.1 uncultured Fimbriimonas sp. | reverse complement strand
TAGCCAATCCAAGAGGTCTCATAATAGAGATTAAACCAAGAGGTTCTATGGCAATGACGCAAGACACCTTCCCCATCCGTAAAGTCGACCACATCCGCCATTACGTCGGCAACGCTCGGCAATCGGCTTTCTACTACAACAACGTTTTCGGCTTCCACATCACGGGCTATCACGGCCTGGAAACGGGGCTTCGACACGAGGTTGATTACCTTCTGGAACAGGGCGACGTTAAGTTGCTCTTCACCGCCCCGATCCGCCCCGGTCATGCGATGTCGGAGATGATCGCCCAACATGGCGACTTCGTGCAGGACATCGCCTTTGAAGTTGACGATGTTGATTGGGCTTACAACGAAGCGGTCAAGCGCGGTGCTGTCGGTGCTCGCGAGCCCTATTCGCTTGAAAGTGATGAGGGCTATGTTCGCATTGCGAGCATCCACACCTACGGCGACACCCTTCACACCTTTATCAACCGGGACAACTTCAGAGGGCACTTCATGCCCGGGTTTAAGAAAACCATGACGGCGGGTGATCCCATCGGCATTCAAGAGATCGACCACTGCGTTGGAAACGTCGAAATCGGCAAGATGAACTACTGGGTGAACTGGTACGAGCAAGTTCTCGGATTCAAGAACCTCATTTCGTTCGATGATAACGATATTTCCACGGAGTACACCGCCCTCATGTCTAAGGTGATGGCTTCCGGCAATGGTCGCGTGAAGTTTCCGATCAATGAGCCTGCCGAGGGCAAGAAAAAGAGCCAGATCGACGAGTATCTGGAGTTCTTTGGTGGCTCGGGAGTTCAGCACGTCGCCCTGCGAACGGACGACATCGTTCACACCGTTAGCCGACTTCGGGCCCGAGGAATGGAGTTCCTCTCCGTACCTCGAAGCTACTACGACATGCTGCCTCAGAGGGTTGGAGCCATCGACGAGGACATCGACGTTCTTGCCGAACTCGGCATCTTGGTGGACCGGGACGACGAGGGCTACCTCCTTCAGATCTTCACCAAGCCAATCACCGACCGGCCGACCCTCTTTTACGAAATCATTCACCGCAAAGGAGCGACCTCGTTCGGCAAGGGCAACTTCAAAGCTCTCTTTGAAGCAATTGAGCGCGAACAAGCCGTTCGCGGCACCCTCTAAATAACCCCGGTACAAAACCCTCAAGTAGACTTTCCGAGAACGGAAATCTCTTGAGGGTCGGGATTCAATCCCTAGACCTCAGAGACTCGTTTCTCTGGGGTCTTTCTATTGGCGAGCGCCAAATGGAACCTTTTGGAAACGAACTGTATTAGGAATACGACGATGCGCAACGCTTTTCGCCTTCTCCTGTTGATGGTAATGAGCCTTTTCACCGCCCTTGCGGTGGCTCAACAACCCGTCAAATGGTCTTCCACGTACGTGGGTGATGACAAGGAAGGCGTAATGACCGTCACCGCCACCATCGACGACAAGTGGCACCTCTACTCGATCAAAGAAGTCAAAGACGGGCCTTTTCCGACCACTTTCAGCAGCGGAGACGCCGAAATCATCGGCGATGTAAAAGAGGGCGATCCCATTCGGGAAGTCGACCCGAACTTTGGCGTGGAAGTCGGCTATTTTGCCAAGACGGCCGTTTTTGAAGCGAAGGTAAAGCTTGGTTCGAAGGGTAAAGAAGGAGGCATCAAAGTTCGCTTCCAAGCCTGCGACGATAGTCGATGTCTTCCCCCCCAAACTTTCGATCTTCCTCTCAACGGCGAGGGCGTTCTCGGCAAGACAAGATTCGGAGCGGCGACCTCTCCGGAGGCTTCCACAGGCGGCACCACGACTCCCAGCGAAGGGACAACGACGACTCCCGACCCGAAAGCATCCACAACGAAGAAACTGAGCGACGTTGAAAAGGCAAAGAAAGAAGGTCTTTTCGCGTACATCAAGCTCGCTATCACCGCCGGCTTTGTGGCACTACTCACCCCTTGCGTCTTCCCGATGATTCCTATCACGGTCAGCTTCTTCAGCAAGAAGAGCAAGGAAGGGGGCATGAAGGAAGTTCTGAAGCAAGCCCTCGCTTACTGCGGCGGCATCGTGGGAACGTTCACCATTCTAGGAATCGTTGCTTCCCTGCTTTTCGGAGCGGCGGGAGTCACCACGCTAGCGAACAACCCCTGGATGAACCTGGTGCTGGCGATCATTTTCATCGTGCTGGCTTTCAGCCTGTTCGGAGTGTTCGAGTTTGCTCTCCCACCCGCGCTGCTGAATCGATTCTCTGCGACCGGGAAGACGGGGCTCATCGCGCCGATCCTGATGGGACTCACCTTTAGCCTCACCAGCTTCACCTGTACCCTGCCGTTTGTCGGTGCCGTTCTGGTGAGCGCGTCGCAGGGCGACTTCCTTTATCCCATCATCGGCATGCTGTGCTTTAGCACCGCATTCTGCCTACCGTTCTTTGCCTTGGCTCTTTGGCCGCAAGCTCTTTCTAAGTTGCCGAAGTCGGGCGCGTGGTTGGCGACGATCAAGGCTTATATGGGCTTTATCGAGCTGATGGCAGCGGTCAAATTCCTTTCCTCCACCGACCTTGGACTGGCCGGTGGACTTGGAATTCTCACCCGCGAAACCTTCTTGGCGGTTTGGTTTGGACTCTTGCTCCTGGCAGGTCTTTATCTGGTCGGGTCCATCAAGCTTCCCACCGTCCACGAAGAAGGTCGCCCAGGACCGTTCCGGCTCGTATTAGGCATCGCCACGATCGTCCTTTCTGGGTTTGTCCTGAGCGGCCTGAACGGGAAGGCTTTGGGCGATATCGATGCCTTCCTCCCGCCTTCCCCGTATCCGAATCAGAAGGGCGAGACAACTGCAAAGGGCGAAGGTGGATTCCTTTCGACTTACGCGGCCGCCCAAGAAGAGTCAAAGCGAACCGGAAAGCCCATCTTCATCGACTTCACGGGAATTTACTGCACCAACTGTCGCTACATGGAGCGGAACGTCTTCCCAGACGCTGCGGTTCAGAAGGAGTTTGAAAAGTACGTCAAGGTTAAGCTGTTCACGGATCGCCCCACGTCTGAAGACATGGCGAATCAGAAGCTAATGCAAGACCTCACGAAGTCGATCACGCTTCCTCAGTACGTCATCGTCAAGCCCGATGGATCGGTCGAGGTGAAGGAATTCACTCGAGATGTAAAGGCGTTTGCCGCTTGGCTCGGTTCCTAACCCTTAAGGGATCAGAATTTTTGAAGCCGCCGCAAATGCGGCATGCTCGGTTCGCAAAACCCGCGGACCGAGCGTCACGCCCCGATCGCCAATCAGTTCTAACTCTCGGGGAGCCCAACCGCCTTCGGGACCAATCGCCAAGGCGATCTCATCCTTCCCCGTGACTCGCTGAGAAAAGGTGGTCTTCTCCGACTCAACTTCACTCAGAACGATCGCTTCGGGATACTTCGCAAGCGCAACCTTAAGGGAGTCAACGTACTCCACCTCTGGCAAACGGGTGCGATAGGACAACTCGCAAGACTCTCGACAAATGGTGCGCACGCGCTCTAGGCGGTCCTCCAGTTTCTTAGTATCCCAACGGACAACGCTCCGCTCCGAGGGGAAGAACACAAATTTGTTCACTCCGATGGACGAGCAAGATCGGGCGACCTCGTCGAGTTTGTCCCCCTTTGGAAGTGCCTGCAAAATGGTGACGTGGCATAGGGGTTCCGTTTCGGGACGCTCTACGGATATTGGAACCGCGCGATGACCATCCAGCCGACAAACCAGGAGCGTTCCATCGTTGGGAAGGATCGCAATTGTCGCCCCGGAGTTGAGGCGTAGCACCTGCCGAAACTTCTTGACCTCCTCTTTGGGGAGCTCAAACTCAACATCGTGAGGTGCGCCTGGAACAAACGCGCGGGGCAACCCGCGTGTAGAAGAAGGGTCTGGCTTGCTCATCAGCGCTGGAAAACACCTGAGACCCAGTCGATCTCTTCTCGACGCTCGACAAGCTTAAATCCTTGCTTCTCTGCTGCCTTCAGCACGTCTGGCCAGTTCTGCTGGATGATGCCGCTGACGATCCAGTAGCCACCCTCTTTTACCGACGCGTAGGCATCGGGCGATAGATAGATGAGGGTCGCAGAAATGATGTTCGACACCACAATGTCCCAGCCGAGATCGGGGCGAAAGTCGAGCACGTCTCCCGTCTCAAACTCGCACTCCACGTTGTTTCGGGCGGCGTTCTCTTTGGAAACTTCCACCGAAACAGGCTCAATATCAAGCCCGAGAACCCGGCTTGCCCCTAGCATTTTGGCGGCGATGGAGAGAATGCCGCTCCCACAACCAAGGTCCATCACGGTCTGGCCCGGTTTGACGTACTCCTCCAATAAGGCAAGGCACATTCGGGTGGTCCCGTGATCGCCTGTACCGAACGCCTGGCCAGGGTCTAGAACAATCACAAGATCGTCTGGCTCAGCCGCAAACTCTTCCCACGTGGGTCGAACCACAAAGCGGTTGCCGATTCGCTGAGGCTTGAAGAACTGCTTCCACGCCTCTTCCCAGTTCACTTCCTCAAGAGGTCGAACAATAACTTCGGTCGCGCCTAATTGCTCCAGAAGACTCTTGAGCGCCGCCACCTCCGCACCCGTTGCTTCGACGTCCACAATCGCCCCCGAAAGAGCATTCGACTCCTCTAAAGTGTTTTCAATGCCGTGATCGCGGAAGGCCTCGACCATAGGGCTCCAGTCCAGCGGAGCGGGTTCAAAAATGGCCCTTACTTCAATCCAACTCATTTCTTCTTACCAAACAGTCCGCCGAGGAATCCGCCTTTGGGTTTCGGAACACGTTCTCCACGCAATTCGGCAAACTCGCGAATGAGTTTTGCCTCAGTTTCGGATACCGATTTTGGCACCGCGAGGTTGAACGAACAAATCAAATCGCCACGCCGACCACCGTGTAACGGCGGGAGTCCCGCGCCTTTCACCGTCACCCGATCACCGGGTTGCGTTCCGGCAGGCACTTCCACGCTGTGCTCTGCGTCCACACCGTCAATCTCAACCTCGTCGCCCAGCACAGCCTGCGCAAAGCTCAGATCGAGAGACGTGAACAGATGCTGCCCTTGTCGCTCGAACCGGTCATCGTCGGAGACGTGCAGGACAACGTAAAGATCGCCTGGTCGCCCGCCTCGAATGCCATCGCTTCCCTGTCCGGGAATGTGCATCGTCATGCCTGTTTCCACACCCGCCGGAACCTTTATGTTCACTTTGCCCGTGGCAGGCTTTACGCCCACTCCACGGCATTTTGAACACGGGTTTTTGATGAGGAATCCTTCGCCTCGACAAGAAGGACAAGGGGCACTGGTGCGAACTTGGCCGATAAATGTGCTCTTGATCTGAGTCACCACGCCCGCGCCGTTACATTGCGAGCATCGGTCGGGAGCGGCGCCCCCTTCTGCGCCCGTTCCCGCGCAGGAATCGCACTCTTCAGACCTTGCGACATCGATATCGCGTTGGAATCCGGTGATGACCTCAGAAAGGCTGAGTTCGATGTCGACGCGAACGTCCTCTCCTTCTCGTGCGGCAGATCGTGGGCCACGTGAACCCCCTGCGGCGGCTCCGAAAAACATGTCGAACAGGTCGGAGATACCACCACCTGCGCCGCCAAAGAAGGGGTCTTGAGGAATGTCGCCGACGGTTCCGAACCGATCAAATTGGGCTCTTTTCTCTGCGTCAGAAAGGATCGAGTAGGCGTTGCCTATCTCTTTAAACTTCTCTTCCGCTTCGGGGTCGTTCGGATTGACGTCTGGGTGATATCGCCTAGCAAGACGTCGGTAAGCAGACTTAATTTCGTCTGCGGTTGCAGAACGTGAGACTCCAAGGACTTCGTAAGGATCGCGTTGAGACATACCGATTCGATTCCGTCACGCAAATCTACGCCCCGGTAGCACGCTGGGATGCTACTCGGGGCGATTCACTTGAATTTAGAGGTCGGAGGCTTCGCCGTCGTCCTCGAGGGATGCTTCTTCATCTGCGAGGTCGTTCAACGAAAGGGTGTCGTCGTCTGATTCAACAACTTCCTCTTCGACGTCGTCTTCACCCGCAAGGTCGCTAAGGCTGAGTTCATCGTCGGCATGCTCGGAGTCACCGTCGAGTACATCATCGATGACCTCGTCGGCAATGAGCGTCGACTCACTCTCATCCAAAGCAGGGAGCAACATTCCGAACTCGGCAGGAACCGCCTCGTCGGAGAGCAAAACGCCGCCTACTAGGTCATCCGTATCCAACTCAAGCGGAGCGGCAGACATGATGGGCTTAATCTTTCCGGCTGCGATCTCGGCAAGTGCAATCGTTAGCGGGTGGTGCGAGTCAATGTGCACCAGCGGGATAGCTCCCTCACGAAGTTGCTTCGCGCGCTTAGCTGCAAGATTGGAAAGGACGAACTTGCCCTGAGGAAAGTCGTTAAGAATATCGGGATTTGGAAGCATGGCGGGGC
>CAZAVC010000106.1:3733-6472 GCA_964488265.1 uncultured Fimbriimonas sp. | reverse complement strand
TTTGAACGCATATTGCACTCGAGGTCTTTGGCCGAGAGTATGTCTGTCTCAGAATTCGCCAGACGTGGCGAAGGTATCAGAATGCGCATTCTTCAGAGAGTTCTGTTCATGGTTGTCCTGCTGGTGGTAGGACTCCTTGGCGGTCTCTTCTTGGCGCTCCGGTCCACGGTAAACAACTCCTTTGGGGATCTTGAGCGAGAGCAAGCTCAACAACAAATCCTTCGAGTCTCCGCGACGATGAAACGAATTGCAGAGGATCTCCATCGATCCTCGGTGGACTGGGCTCAGTGGGACGACTCCTACCGCTTCATGCAGAGCCGCTCTCAACGATTTATCGATTCGAATCTTGCCGATTCGGCCCTCACAAACATGGGCGTAGACGCGATTCTGTTCGTCGGTCGGGACGGGCGACTTTGGCACTCAAAGAAGATCAAGCGCTACTCTCGAATCAAAGCTCCTTCCGCACCAACGCTTGTCCGCACCCTCCGATTTTCTACATGGCAAAAGGACGCGAAGCGATTTAAGAAAGGATTCAACGGGTTTGTCATCCACCAATCGGTGCCGATGGTGGTCTCGGTTAGACCCATCGTAAACACGAACAAAACCGCTCCGTTTAAAGGCTGGATCGTCTTTGCTTCCTACCTTGGCGAGGATTACCGAAAGCGCATTATCGACACGGCGGCCCTTAAGGAGATTTCCATTCAGCCGATCGCGGCGAAAGAGTGGGGCTCACTGGAGAGCAAGCTTCGCCGAGACACTGAACCCTTGATGGGGCAAAAAACCAGGATCGATAAGTTCTTCCGGTACCGAGTCGACAACAAAGGCGTGGTTGCCACGGCCGTATTTCCCGATCTCGCCGAAAAGCCCGCGATGCTCATTCAAGTGAAGTACGCCCGTGAGCTAAAAGAGCGTGGCGAAGAGATTCTTGGATTCCTGATGCGTTCGGTGGCTCTGGTTGCGATTGCGTTCGCACTCGCCTTCTTCGGCATGATGAAGACGGTGGTCTTGGCTCGACTCTATCGACTCACCGATCAGGTGGAGCGGATTTCGCCGGACCGCGAGACGACCATCGAGATGCCGGGCAAAGACGAGTTCGCGATCCTGGGTCGAAAAACCAACGAACTCCTTTCAAGCCTTTTCCAGAGCCAAGCAGAGCTCTCCGCAAGTCAAGACGAGTTGCAGCAACACGCAGGTGATCTCGAAAAGCTCGTCGATGAGAGAACGCAAGCGTTGTCATCGATGAACGCGATCCTCGAAGTCGCGGTAGAAGGCATCGGAAAGTTTGATCGGAATTTCACTCTCGTCGAGGCAAACCTCTCGTTCGGAGACGTCCTTCGTTGCGAGATCGATGACCTACTCGGGAAGTCCCTTTTCGAGATCGTGATGCCGGAGGATGAGGAAAAGATCGCCGGTATCTTGGAGAGACTCCCAACGGAACCAAAGCTCAGTATTGAAACTCAACGTACCTTTGAGGATCACGACACGATTCACCAAGAGCTCTCGTTCGTTCCGATCTATAACACGGCAGAAGAATTTGACGGGTTCTACTGCTTTATGAAGGACATTACAAGCCGGAAGGACCTGGAAGAGCGCATCTTCTACCAGGCTTATCACGACAACCTTACCGGGCTGCCCAACCGACTTCTCTTCAACGAAAAGATTGAAGAGACCATGGCGACTTTCAAGAAGTCGCATCCGGGTCGGCATGTCGCAGTGATGTTCATCGACCTGGACAACTTCAAGTACGTGAATGATTCGCTCGGGCACACCGCCGGAGACGAACTTCTCTGTGTCGTAGCCCGGCGCCTGACCATGTCCGTGAGACCTGGCGACGTCGTTGCTCGAATGGGCGGCGACGAGTTCACGGTTCTTCTTCCCGGCGTGCGTGATGAATCGGAAATGCGGTTGATTGCCGAGCGCACGGTTCGAGCGATGCGCTCACCCGTCCGACTAGAGAATCGCGATCTGTTCGTTACGTTCTCAGTCGGCGTTGCCATCTCCGACGAGCAAACCACGAGCGCGGTCCAGCTTCTTCGCAATGCCGACACCGCCATGTACGAGGCCAAGGCGCGGGGTAAAGCTTCCTACATCCTGTACGAACCGTCGATGAATCTAGCCGCCATGGAGCGATTGGAATTGGAGACAGGTCTGCGAATCGCGTTGAGCGAGGGTCACCTACGCGCCTACTATCAGCCAATCGTCGACCTCAAAACGGGTCAGGTGTCTGGTGCAGAGGCACTTATTCGCTGGGAAGATCCGGTGAAAGGGCTCATCAATCCTTCTCGATTCATCGCCATTGCGGAAGAAACCGGACTTGTGACCGATATCGGCGAATGGATCCTTAGGCAGTCGTGCGAGAACCTTCTGGAGTGGCGCGAAGCCATGGGCAAAGGATGGAACTTCACGGTTAGCGTCAACGTTTCGACGAAACACATTCAACGAGCGGATTCGGTCGATCGCATTTACCGGATCGTTCGCGAGATTGGAGTCGAGCCTAGCTGGGTGAAAATTGAAGTCACAGAGTCGGCGATGATGGACCAAGTCGAGCAGACGATCGCGAAGTTAGAGAAGTTGAAAGACCTCGGATTCCACCTAGCGCTGGACGACTTCGGAACGGGCTACTCTTCGCTCTCCTACCTCTCGAAGCTGCCGGTAGACACCGTTAAAATCGATCGATCGTTTGTGGACGTTCTGGGAGTTGAGAAGAGCCCAACCGCAATTACAAAGGCGATCATGACC
>CAZAVC010000106.1:0-3723 GCA_964488265.1 uncultured Fimbriimonas sp. | reverse complement strand
AGATGTCTAAGGTTGTCACTGCCGAGGGGATTGAAACGCAGGCTCAACTCGATATGCTTCGCGAGCTCGGGTGTCACCTTGGACAAGGGTATTACTTTGCCCGCCCGCTCCCGGAAGTCGAATTCCGACAGCGACTTTTTTCGAACAGCTTAGGCGAAGACCTCGCCGCAGCCTAGCGATTCCTGCAACCGAATCTAGACCGTTCGGGTACCTTGAATCGGGTTCGATATCACCCGCGAGGATTCACACTGCTCGATTACATTCTGCATATCGATAAGCATCTCGAGGCCGCGACGCGGCAGTACGGGACGCAGATCTACTGGATCCTCACAGCCGTCATCTTTGCGGAAACGGGCTTCGTGATATTCCCGTTCCTTCCGGGTGACTCACTCCTCTTCGCCATTGGCTATATCGCCTCCGAAGAGACCAAGTACAACATCAGTTTCCTGGTGATGTTCGTGCTGCTCACCTCGGCTGCAATCCTTGGCAATGTGGTGAATTACTTCATTGGGAAAGCGATCGGCGAGCGAGCGTTCAACAACCCCAAATCGAAAATCTTCACGCAGTCCAACCTCAAGAAAACCCACGAGTTCTTTGAGCGGTACGGCGGCAAAGCCATTGTCATCACTCGTTTTGTTCCGGTCATTCGGGCGTTCGCTCCCTTCGTGGCGGGCATGGGCGCAATGACGTTCGGTCGATTCATGCTTTACAACGTCATCGGTGGCGTCCTCTGGGTGGGAATTTGTATGGGTGCCGGAGCCTTCTTTGGGTCGATCCCGGCCGTGAAGGAGCGATTCGATCTGGCTATTCTGGGCTTGGTTGCCATTTCTGTGGCCCCGATCGCGTTTGAGTGGATCGCACATAAAAAGCGCTCCAAAAAGGCCGCGGCAGAAAAGGCGGCGGCCGAGTCTGAGAGTCCGGATAGCCCCTTGTCTAACTATCCCCGAGAATAGAAGCTGGAGCGGGCGACGAGATTCGAACTCGCGACTTTCTGCTTGGGAAGCAGACACTCTACCACTGAGTTACGCCCGCCAAGGACATTTTTACGTTAGACCCCGAACGCTTTAGGTGGCAAGAAAAGGGCTCCCAAAGATTCACAGAGCGAAGCTCAATGTGACTTCAGAGATGAGAGGGTTTGGAGCGGGTGATGGGAATCGAACCCACGTGGCCAGCTTGGAAGGCTGGAGCTTTACCATTAAGCTACACCCGCGCGCAGTCGAAAGAGAATACCTCATCACCGGATTTGGTTCAATCCGATGCGTGCTTCGCCCGACTATTTTCAGCTTGGTCGAGGGCGTGACAGGAGGTTGAACTCCATCAGAACAGAATTTTCAACGTTGTCGGCGAGCCATGCTGTCGCCGCATCCTTTCGCGCAAAGTAGAAACCCCTGTCGCTGAGCGCCCCTTGCGGGTTTTTGGCATATTGGGCGGCAAACACGGGATCCTCTTCCAGCAGGTTCTTTACCAAAGATGCTTGATAACCTTCTAGCTCGAGGAGTGCTTCGGTGGCCTGAGGGTCGCGAGAGAGCGCTTGAGCCGCCTCGCCGTAGCGGTTGAGACCGCGCAGAGCCATTCCACGAAGACCGTGATAGCCAGGCTCGAAAGGGTTAAGGGCGATCAATCGGTCGGTGATTCTTCGCACCTCCTCAAAGTCTTCGAGCTTCCAATACAACTTCGCAGAGATTTCGAGTGCGCCGATGTGCTCCGCATCCTCGCTAATCACTCTCTTGAGTGCAGTGCGGGCCACGGCCAGATCACCTCGGACAAGCGCGAATTCCGCCTTTTTCACTAGATCGGCATGCTGCCGCCGGACAGAATCAGCACCTTTGTCAAACTTAAAGCAACGCATATACCCTGAACCAACAACGCTCTGTTCAAGTCATAACCTCCAACGTCCCCTGTGTCAGCGGTGCCAAGCCAAACACCATCGGTGGCTACAAATATTCGAACTTTGCGTTTATCTCCTGAGGATAGCAAGAAACCGAAGTTGATTCACCTGGTAACCGGGGCGTTACCGTGCCACAGGCTATGCTGCAGCGAAAATCTGGTTATTTTGCGGGCTGAACTGGGCGACTTTGGCACGAAGATTGACCGGGATCGGCGTGGATCCATCCGGCGTCCGAATGGAGATGCTCGGACTGAGAGAGGCCATGTCGTTTGCCCAAGACACCGCGTAGGCTCCATCTTTCGTTTCCATAAACACCATGAGAAGGTGGTTGGGGTGGAGACAGATAAACGCTCCTTGAGGAAGCTTGGCTCGAATGCGATGGGCGATCTGTCGCATGGCGTGAACCGTTGCCGGTTTGCCATATTTGCCTTCGATGTCACCGATTCGCATGGGTTCCAGGGTGACCAGGTACCCAGTTCTTGCGGCAATCGCATCAGTGAACTGTCGTGGCGTAAGAACGCCTTCCGACTGATCTGTGGTGGAAGCCTTTCGCGTTAGGAGCCGGCTGAGCTCGGCCGCCGTTACCCGAAGACACTCGACGTGACCCAGATCAAGCCCACCAACTCTCGCCGAGGCTGCGCTGAGGAATCCGAAAAGCTCTTCGCCCATCATAAGCGGAAGAACGCAGTAGCTTCCAATTCTCGCCTTCAGCGATACATCGGCAGGAAACTGGTTATCGACCCGGACGTCGGCAATTGCGATCTCCGGCGTGCCCGACTGCATCCAACCACCCACACCGATTCCATACTCAAAGCGCATGTTCTCAAGGAGTCGCACCATTCGACCCTCTGTGGCGAGTGAACTGATTTCTCGACCCTGGATGGTGAAGATGCCAACGTGGTCGCATTCCAGCACGTCGTGGAGGTCTTTCACCACTCGCGCAGCGATGTCTGCCGTGGATTGCGCCCCATCGCTCATGGCGATCACGCCGTACAGAATTTCCGTTTCCTTTAGGCGACGCTCGATGTTCTCGCGACGATTCTCTTCGGCGATCGCATTGGCGATCATCGGAAGAGAGAGATTTGCGCTCTCAAGGGCGGAAAGAAGACCGTCCTCTGCCTCGCAGGTGATGCAAAGCAGACCCACAACCTTGCCCTCGCTCTGAATCACTAGATTCGAAGTGAGGCGACCATCGGAAAGCTCGTGCGTGATTCGGTCGGCTTGATCTCGGATCAGAGCAATCGCCTGTCGAGTCGAAACTTCTAACGCGGTGGTCTGCTGACTCTCCGTCACGTTGCCGGAAGTCGCCCGAACGACCATCGCATCGGCGTACTGGGCAGTGGTGTACAGAACCAGGCCCTGCGCCCCGGAGATCACGGCGAGGCGATCCAACATCTTCTTGAGAATGCCGTGTCCGACCCCTTTGACTTCGGCAAGTTGCGCAGTCACTCGATCCTTGTGCGCCTTACGGTCGAGATCTCGGTAAGCGTCGCGGAGTTGTCGGTAGCTTTCTCGAAGCTCCAAATATTGTTCGTTGGCAGCAAGAATTTCAAACTTATTGGTCAGGGCTTCGTCCGTCTCGGAAATGGCGCCATTTTCACCCACGATAATTGGCTGGGTAAACGTTTGGATTGCGGTTGGGCGAAGGAGCATTCCGACCAGAAGCACGGTGCCCGCCTGCGCCAAGATGATGTTCGGCGGAAGCGCCCAAGAGTGCTTGGCACTATCAATGACCATAATTGCCGATGCGGCAACGGGCGCCATCAGAAGGCCCTGACTCCGGTATCGGTAGGTTGCGTAGAGTAGCGGCGCGAGAGTAAGCGCACCAAAGCCTT
>CAZAVC010000105.1:0-6474 GCA_964488265.1 uncultured Fimbriimonas sp. | reverse complement strand
CAACCGCATAGAAGCATTCTAGCGGTGGCCTACGCTTCAAGCCAACGAAAATGCAACAAATTTAACCGATTAGGACCATTGGTCGACCTAGGATCATCTCTCGAGCGGAGCGTAAACTGGCCCTTAATGGCGACACTTGTAACGGGAAGTTCACGAGGCATCGGGAAAGCCATCGCGAAGAGACTTGCGCTTTCCGGTCATAGCCTTGTGCTCCATGCATCAAAGGAATCCCCCGAACTTCAATCGACCGCAAAACTTTTGGGTGGAGCGGTGGTGGGAACGGTTATTGGCGATCTTTCCGACCCGAGAAACGCGTTCAAGGTCTACGACTCCGCAAGAGGTTTGGCCATGATCGATCGGCTGGTCAACAACGCAGGTGTCTACCTTCAAAGCGAGTTTGCGAGTGCCAGTGACGCCGAGTTCGAAGCGGTGCTGCACAAGACCATGGCGGTCAACTTTGAATCGCCTCTACGACTCATGAAGCTCTTCATTGCAGATGCCGTGCTTCGTGGGGAAGGGAAGATCGTGAATGTTGCCAGTCGGGTCGGTTTTCGAGGAGAGCCCGGGGCAGCCGTTTATGCCGCCTCAAAAGCGGCCCTGATCAACGTCACTCGCAGCTTGGCGGTGGAACTGGCGCCAAAGAACATCCAGCTTTTCGGCATCGCGCCGGGCTGGGTGGACACGGCAATGGCCAGGGATGGAATGGACGATCGAATCAAAGAAATCCTGGCGGGAATTCCGCTGGGGAGGATGGCATCTCCCGAAGATTGTGCGGCAACGGTCGACTTTCTTCTCACTCCCGATGCTGCCTATTTAAGTGGTGTTGTGATCGACATCAACGGCGGAAGTTACTTCCACTGAGTCGTCGGAAATGCTGGAAAAAAATGGGGAGGCCGATTCTTCGGCACTCCCCATTTGTCGTCGTTCGAGCAATCCTATTGAACGGCTAGCAGCTCGACTTCGAAGTTTAAGATCATGTTCGGTGGAACACCCGCCCGACCCGAGGGACCGAAACCTACCATCGGCGGAACCTTGATCTTGCGCTTTCCGCCAACCTTCATGCCTTCGATACCGGAATCGAGACCCGGAATCAGCGAGCCCTGCCCAATCCGCTGAGAGATTGGTTTTCCTTCTTTCTTCGTTGAGTCCCAGACTCTTCCACCTGGGTAGGTGGCTACGAAGTGGAAGGTGACCATGGAATTGGACTTGGCCTCTTTGCCCGTTCCAACCTTGATATCTTTGACGACGACTACCTGCTGGTCGGCTGCCTTCACGACATCGTGGATGATCACGTCAAAGTACAAATCTGTTCGGGGCGGAATCTTTTCGCCAGAACCCTGCTCGCCGTAACCTAACTTCCAAGGGATCGAGATTTTTCTTTTCGTACCTGGTTTCACGCCGATCAGGCCCTGTTCCCAACCTTGAATGACCATTCCTTGACCAAGGGTGAGCATGAACGGCTCCTTGTCTTCACCCATGTTGGAGTCAAAGACGGTGCCGTCGCCGAGATATCCTTTGTATTGAACGGCAACTAAGTCTCCGGGTTTGGCTCCCTCTTTGCCTGTACCAGGCGCCGAATCTTCAAACTTGAGTTCCTTAAGTTCTCCAAGGACGTTTTTCGGAGCGTCGCTTTTTCCTGCCTTCTCGGCGGGATTGGTCTCTTTACCGGACGCGGTTGAAGCCGCCTCAGAAGATCCGCCGTTGCATCCGGTGCCGACAAGCGCCAATACCAATGCGCTAGAAAGAATCCATCGGTTCATTGCTTTTCAAGTTACCCGTCTAGAGGGTCTTTAGTGATAACCCTTGGCAAGTGGCAGATGTTCCCAGACTCAAGAGAAGCGCCGACCACAACAAACGAGTGAGTACACTAATATTTCCCACACAGCGTAACGCGCGTGTTCCTATGGCTAAAGCAAAGGGCAAAGGTTCGGAAGAACCTAAAGGGCCAAAGACGATTCAGAATCGTCGGGCCAGATTCGATTATCACATCTTAGAGGATGTGGAGGCCGGTCTTGTGCTTGCTGGAGCTGAGGTGAAAAGCATTTTTCTTGGGAACGCCAACTTGACGGATGCCTACTGTAAGTTTGTCAACGATGAACTCTGGGTGATCAATTTGGATGTGGAGCCCTACAAGCAATCAAGCCACTTCACTCCCGAGCGGCGAAGAGACCGAAAGCTGTTGCTCCATCGCCGAGAACTCAACGTTTTAGAACGGAAGTCTATGGAAAAGGGATTATCCCTTTTGCCCCTTGAGCTCTACTTTAAAAATGGTCGAGTCAAGCTGAGGATTGGTCTCGGTCGTGGAAAGAAAGACTACGATAAGCGCGACCAGATCGCGAAGAACGACACCCGTCGAGAAATGGACCGGATACGAAAAGGGCACTTCTAGACTGCGATCCTTGCTAGGTTTTTCGGACGCGCTAAAGAGCGCGAGCTTCTTTGCCGATAGTACCAATGTGGCAACGGATACACCAGTTAGCAATCATCCGACGCTCAACAACACGGTCATCGCCGCTTTCTTTGTGAACGGAAAGCCAATGGCGGTTAATTGCATCGTGACGTCTGAAGCGCCGTTAGTGTTGTTTACCAAAGACGCGCGAGTAACGGGTCTCGCCCTCCCCCAGGCCGTGATCATGGTTTGGCACCGAGGTGAGGATGTTGTGAAGGGCGAGGCAGACGTTGTCGCCGTTCGACCGTGGAAGAGCGGATACGCCCTCGAGATTCAGCACACCCAATGGAAGGAAGTCGATCGACGACAATACACCCGGTACAAGATGACCCTTCCGGTGAGCCTGCGAGCAGTTATGGATTGCCGAGGCGCAACCGTGTTTACCGTCTTCCAAGGGGAGACCGTCGACGTTTCCGCAGGTGGAGCGTGGGTCACCGTCGAGCCTCAGATCGCCATGGGCAGCCTGGTCGAGTTCAAGACGACCATGCCAGATGGAGAATCGTTCTCGGCGTTTGCGATGGTTGCTCACCAAAGCAAGGATCGCGGCGGAGTGGGATTAGAGTTTCTGGACTTCCTTGGCGGTAGCAGGGAAGCTCTTGAAGAGCGCCTGAAACAAGCAGCCTGAACCTTATCCGTCGGGCCCGAGATTAAATCTCGATTTCCCCGTCAAAAACCTTTGCCACGGGTCCGGTCAGAAATACATGACCGGACTCTTCGTATTTTGCAGTGAGGACTCCGCCGGGGACGTGAACTTGGACCGAGCGCTCCGTCCTGCCGTTCAGAAAAGAAGCAACCGCCACGGCGCAAACGCCCGTCCCACAACTCAGCGTTGCTCCGGCACCTCGTTCCCAAATGCGAATCTTCACCGTGGTGCGGTCTATGACTTGGACGAAATGGACATTCGTGCGGTTTGGGAAGAACGGGTGGTTCTCCAACAACCTGCCGTCTCTTTCTAACTGGATGGCGTCGAGATTCTCTGTAAAAAGAACAAGATGGGGGTTCCCCATCGAAACAGCCGTTGCCTTGATACCGCCGCCGATTGGCTGGCCGATGAAGCTTTCCGCAACCGGCACCTTCATGCCGATCTCTTCGGTACGTAGATAGGCCGGACCCATGTCGACTCGGTAGCCGACCGGATCGCGATAAACAACTAAGCGTCCCGCGCCCGTCTCTGCATCGAATTCATCGATCGATTTTTCGCGTTCGTCCTCGTCTAGAAGAGACTCGAAAAAGCGCGCCGCGCACCTAAGCCCATTTCCGCACATTTCCGACTGAGACCCGTCCGGGTTCCACATTTCCATTCGGAAGCGGGGAACACCTTTTCTAGCCGCCTTCAATCGGTCGACCGTAATAAGCCCGTCTGCACCGATCCCTCGCCGCCGATCGCAGAGCCTCGGTGCGAGATTTGCATATCCGCACGCAAGTTCGCCCTCAGGAATTGCTTCCATGAGGACGAAGTCATTGCCCGTGCCGTGCAGTTTGCAGAACGGAAGATTCAAGGCGTTATTCGGTGCCGTCGTCTTTGAGCTCAGATGGGGACTTATAGGTCCCTACGGCCTTGGTTGGAACGATTGAGGCGACCGCGTGCTTGTAAACAAGTTGAGTCGGCTTCCCAGCCGTATCTAAAAGAATCGTAAAAGCGTCAAATCCGCGAACGTGACCGCGAAGTTGCACTGAGTTGGTGAGATAGATCGTTACCCCCACGCCCTCTTTTCGGACCTGGTTGAGAAACATATCTTGAAGATTGATTGCCTTACCCATGGAAAAATCTAGCCTTATGCTTTTACGGCCCAGCGCAGCGTAACGCTTCCGTTAAAGTTGGTGTCTCACTGAACTGAATCAGTTGAGGCTCCTTCTTCAACCAGGTTCGCTGTCTCTTTGCGTACTGCACGGTGTTGCGAACGATCTGCTCTTTACAAATCTCAAAGGAGACCTCTCCTTTTAGATACGCCCAAATCTCTCGATAACCGATTGCACGAAAACCTGGATCCGTGTTAAGAAAGCCGAGCCCCTTCAGTTGCTCTACTTCATCAACCCAACCATTTTGCATCATCTGCACAGTTCGTTGTTCAATTCGCGCAGTTGAATCATCTTTTGTAGGGATGATTGCCAGCTTTCTTAGGTTAAATTCCGGCAAGCGGACCTGAATTGGGTCCGACGGGGCGAGCAACTTTTCCATGGCGCGCGTCACCCGAATCGGGTTTTTCAAGTCTATCGTCTCTGCGGTTTCAGGAGAAAGCTCTCGAAGTTCCTGTACCACAGCCTCTAGGCCATGTAAGGCCAAACGCTCCTGAACCGCTTTCCTTATCTCGGCGCTGGGTGCAGGGGCTAGGTCGCTGTAGCCTTCGGTAAGGGCACGGATGTAGAAGCCGGTTCCACCGACAATAACGGCTGAGCGTTGTTGCTGAAAGAGTTCCAAGAGGGTCGATTCAGCCAGGCGAAGCCACTCGCCAACGCCAAAGTCCTCGTTCGGATCCTTGAGGTCCAGCAAGAAGTAGTCGGCTTTTCGAATTGGCTTTGCCGTACCAACATCCATGTGTCTGTAAACCTGAAAAGCATCCGCATTGATCAGCGCCGCATCCAAGTGGTCGGCAAGGGACTCGGCAAAAGCCGACTTTCCAGAAGCAGTCGGCCCCATTACTACAAACAGCAATGGGGCCGACTGCGACATGACAAAGAAGTTATTTAAGGATCTTCAGGGCGTATTTCTCACCCTTCTTCGGGGTGATGTCGATCTCGTTTTTGAACTCGAGGTCGCCAACCTTCTTCAGCTTCGAGAACTTACCGGTCAGTTCGACCTTGTCTCCGTTCTTTGGAGCCGGGTCCAGTTCTCCCTGACCGTAAATGTGAACGGCATCGTCTTCCTCGATCACGTCGAAGGTGAAGTACTTGTTTCCAGCCTTCGATTCCTTGGCTTTGAATTTCTTTACCGTTCCAGACACGGAGACGGATTTACCGTCGAACTTCGTCGGGTTGTCCAGAAGGTCCGCGACCTTCGTTTTATCCGCCGCTAATACGATTGCTGATCCGAGGATCAGAAGCGAAAAGGCAAGTGCTCGTTTCATTTTGATTAGAACTCCATGAGGGCGCTGATTGGGAAGCCCTTAAGGTTTTGACGTCCGGCAAGGAAGCCCAGTTCGATTAAGCAACCGAACCCACAGACCTCTCCACCGAGGCGCTCGATCAAGCGCTGGGCTGCGGCAGCGGTGCCGCCTGTTGCCAGAAGGTCGTCCACAATGTACGCCTTTTGGCCCGGGCGGATGGCATCGATGTGCATCTCAACCGTGTTCGTCCCGTATTCAAGCGCGTACTCCTCTGTGATCTTCTCGTACGGCAACTTCCCGAGTTTACGAGTCATTGCGAACGGGAGTTCAAGCTGAAGGGCCATTGGCGTTCCAAACAGGAATCCACGACTTTCAATGCCAACGATCACCTCGGCACCTTTTGCTTTCGCGTCTTCTGCAAGGAGATTGACTACCTCTTGGAATGCAGCGGGGTGCTCCAGAACGGGCGTGATGTCCTTGAAGAGGATCCCGGCCTTCGGGAAGTCGGGGACGTCACGAATAAGGCTTTTCGCAATGAGCTCTGCCATGTCGGGAGAATTCTACCGTTTGGCGAATTAGGGCTCGATAACCGGGCCCGGCTCCCAGCCCTTATCTTTCGCTCGCATAAGCACTTCCACTTCCATGTCACGGTCGACGCGAATTTGGCACGCGAGTCGAAACTCACCCAGCACCCCGTCTTCTTCTAGGCACTGATGCTCATCTGCGTTCAGTGATGGCTCTTCGGAGTGAAACGCTACACGGCACGTGGTGCACCGGGCTTGTCCACCGCATCGGTGGCTGATGTCGACACCGTTCTGCTCAATGGCGATTGCCAGTTTGGTGCCTTCTTCAACTGTGAAGGTGCCTGCGTCTTTAACCGTCAGTTGGTAAGTTGCCATTATTTCTTCCTTTAGCGGCGGGAATCGCGATCTACGAAACCAGATCGTTGTCCCTCGCCTCGCCCGACAGAGTCTAAAGGGT
>CAZAVC010000104.1:0-6564 GCA_964488265.1 uncultured Fimbriimonas sp. | reverse complement strand
TGGGCTTTTCATTCGAAGAGGGGGAGGTTAGGCTTCGACGCCGTTCGCGAAGAAGTACTTCGCGCTTGCAACGACGGCTTCCACCGCATCGATTGGCGACTCGTCCAGTTCAACCGCACCGTACGCAATCCCGAGTTCTTTGCAAACTGCGATGACGGCCGGGTAATCGACCACGCCCTCACCTGCAACCGTCCATCGAGGGGTCTTCGTAGGATCGAAGTCCTTCAAGTGAACCATCTTGATGCGGTCTGCATGCTTCTTGAGGAACTCGACGGGGTCGCCACCACCGATTTGCACCCATGCGAGATCGACCTCAAGGTTGATGAGGCTGGCCGGGATCAGGTCCAGAAGTCGCTCAAGACCCGTTTTGCCATCGATGACCTTCATTTCGAAGTCGTGGTTGTGATAGAGATATTGGAATCCTGCCGACTTCACCTTCTCGGCGGCCGCGGTGAGGCGAACCGCAAAGGCTTCCGTGGCTTCGACGGTCTCAAAGTTGTCGGGGCTAATGTATGGGCAAATCACTGTGGTTAGGCCAAGGGCCTTTGCCGCAGCGACGAAACCGTCGAAATCGGTCTCGATCATCTCGATCCCAAAGTGAGCACCGCTTGCGGTCAGACCGTTCTCTGCAAGAGCGGCGACGTAGGTTTCCACCTGATCCGAACCAACACCTGCAGGCTCTACGTTTTTAAGACCCGCATCGGCGATCGCCTTCAGCGTTCCAGGAATATCTTTCGCGAGCGCATCGCGCACCGTGTAGAGTTGCACCGTGAGTTTCATCACTCCCGATTATGAATCGGGGAGGCGACTTGCATTGTCCTAAAATTTGATTATTGAGCCGAGCCACCGAATGCAGGCTCGGTACTGGATGTCGCCTTGTTTTTGAACCACTCGTTGGTGAGCAGGGTATTCACCCACTCGGTACCGCTCTCGCCGGCGGGCCAACCATCGCGCGTGAGGGTTTCAAAGTTTGTGCGCGGGGCGTCGGCAATCCAAGAGAGCGAGCCATTGCGAATACCCCTCAGGACGACAAGTTGGCACTCCTGCGAGTAATCCAGCGCGGCCCTGGCAAGCTCGGCACCAATGCGGCGACCGGGCTCGGTGGCGTTAACCGCAAACGTCAACGTGATCGAATGGCTTCGGTGGTCGTAAAGACAGCTGACCAGGTTTGTTCCGCGCGAAGACCTTTGCCCAACAATCTGGGTCAGCGTCTCATCTTCTTGCGCTCCCACCCTTCTCACTGTAACCTCTTGCGGGGCGACATCTGGCTGGGCGGGTGTCGTTTTGGGTTCAACAGTTTCGGTTGGCAGGGGTTCTACTTCGGAGTCGGCGGGCTTGGTCGGTGCCTCCAGTTTGTCGGCGATAAACATCTTTTGAAGGTTCTTGATGCCTTTTCCGTCCGTCTGGCGACCCGCCAAAAACGCTATCGCCGCAACCACGCATACCAAGACAATGGTTCCGGTCCCTAGCCACTTTCGGGCATTCTGGGTGTTGAGCGGAGCCTTGGGAACATCCTTGTCTTGAGCGCTCGCGAGGCGAATTTTCGCATCGTCCAGGCGACGCCGAACCGACTCGTTTCGCGGGTCAAGATCTAGGGCAAGTTCAAACCACTCGACCGCTTGTGAAAATCGACCTGCCTCGTACGAGATCTCGCCGAGCATTTGGTGGGCGGCTAGGTTCGATGGAAACCTCCTTAGGGTGCCCAGGAGAACGTCCTGAGCTTCATCCAGGCTCCCGCGCATCCGCGCGAGGTTTGCCTTGGCAAGGTCTAGATGTACGGACTCGTCCTCTTTCATCGGGACGCCGTCAATGAGAACGGCTCCGCAATCGGGACACCGAAACGTTCCTTCATCGAAGGAAGCGTTGCAGTTGGAACAGTACGGCTTCACCTTGCTAAATACCTGTGCTACCAAAGCCACCCTCGCCTCGGTCCGTAGCGGGGAGTTCCCCTTCGACAGACCATGTGGCGTGTGCAACCGGGCAGAAAACCATTTGACCAATACGCTCACCGACCTCGAATCGAACCGTCTCTGAGCCAAGGTTGATCAAAAGCACTCCAACCTCACCTCGGTAGTCCGAGTCGATGGTTCCCGGGCTATTGACCATGGAAATTCCATGCTTCAAAGCCAAACCAGATCGGGGACGCACTTGGGCCTCGAAACCCAGCGGCACCGCAATTCTGAGACCGGTGCGCACGAGTTTTCGTTCCATGGGGGCTAGGTCGAAAGACTCAGTGCTTCGTAAATCCATCCCCGCCGAACCTTCGGTTTGGTACGCGGGAAGTTGCGCAGCCTCGCCCACGATAACGGGAACGGTGATCTTCATCATTCGATTTTAGTATGGACGCCGATGAAAAGCACATCGTCATCCTAGGGAGACAGAAACGTGATAAGCGCTCTGAGAGCGGGTCCAGATTCGCAAGCGTGTTCGTAACGACGAAATCCCGTTGCCGCTTCGATGGATTTTGGCGAGGCGGACCTTCCGAAAAGGCAATAGAAGTAGATCGCCCCCAGGTCGGGGTGGGTTCGGAGCTTCTTCCCGATGGACTCAATGCATTCGGCGCGCAGTTGGGGGTCGAGTGCTTCCGAAACTCCAAGCGTCTCCCGCGTGACGTACCACTCGTGAAGCCCGATGGGTCGGCTCGATGCGGGAAGGTCCAATCGCTGGAGTCGCCCAAGACGCCGAGCCGTTTCCTCGAACGTCTGAGCGGCAATCTTTTCGGGGTCTTTCAGAACTTTCCAAGGAAGGTAGACCGCCGAGTTCATCGAGAGGCGGTCGATTCGTGTCCACCACTTCGCACCCGATCCACCTTCGACACTGGCAAAACCAATCCGCTCTTGGTCGGCGGTGTTCCAAAAGGAAACGGTAGGGCCCAGCAAGAGGTGACCGCGAAACCTCACCCCTCCATCCGAAAGAAGAAGATGATTGCAAAACGCATGAAATGCCTGACTCCAGAGCCCCTGCGGCTCTGTGGGTGGTCCACCCGAAACGAAACCCGTTGCAGGTTCGTTGATCCACTCAAAAGCGAGATCGTCTGGTCGACGGCCCGCCCGCTGCCAGAAATCCACCACCCAGTCGATCTGCTTTTGCAGGGTGGATTGAATCGGCTCCCAAAGCGGATAGGGAGGGCGATGCCAAGTTGTCCATTCCACCGTTTTTGGGTACCGGGCAAGGATTTGCTGCCAAGGCTGAGAGGTGGGGTGAGGGTGTGGCACCACATTAAGCACCAATCGGTGGCCCGACTTCGCGACGACCTCAAGACGTTTTGCAAGGTTCGTAGTGTCGAGAACCCCGGGTGTCCACGAAACTTCCCAAAAGAGAAGGTCTTCACGAAGTGTGCACCTGGGAAGTTTCGCCAAGGTTGCGGAAACTCGCTTCCACTCTGCAACGGACCCTCTAACCGGAAGATGAGCGGTGACACCAAGGGATTGCGCGGGCAAAGCCGTTGGCGAGGATGGGCTCATAAAATCGGTGACTTCGAGATGATGTATTCACGGAGCTCTTCCGGCGAGACAATGCCCACATTGGCAACCGTCTGCTTAAGGAACTCCTCCACGGTCACCGACTGAAGTTCTCCGGTGGACTTCAGGTCCTCATACATCGCCTCGAGCACCTGAACTTCGGTGGGAGCATGCGGAAAAGCATCGATCCAAACGCCCGGTTTGTCGACGGCCGTCTTGTACGCCACCGCCGCGACATACGGAAGCTGCAAAATCTCCTGATCGTCATCCACCGACCAGATGCCTTCATAGACGTGCATTCCTGCCGAATGGAGTTCCTTTGTGATCGTCTCCTGCCTACCCATGACGTTGCAGACGATGACGGTTGCCTTCTCCGAGTGACCGGCAGTGAGCACGAGCGATCCTCCCACAGGCAAGAGGTAGCACTCTGTGATGCCAAGCGTGCGGCGAACCGCCTCGGCGAAACCGGTGTAGGGGACTCGTAGGGTCATGGCGTTAGCTCCTGTCTAGGATATCGCCTCTAATCCCGCTTCGGGAATCAACGTCTCAATCCGCTGGCTGAATTCATCCGCAAGTCGCCGCGCATCGGCATCGTTTGCACCCTCTGCCACCACGTGGAAGACAGGTTCGAAAGAGTCTGGCAACACGAGCACCGACTCGTCTCGCCATTGAATCTTGATGCCATCGAGTGATGAGATCGTCGCATCTGGGAAGCTGGAATCGTTTAGGATTCGCATCACGGTCCCCTTTGCTTCCCATGGAACTCGAACCGACTGCTTGGCGCTGTGGAAATCGGGCAGCCCGTCGGCCAACTCACCAATTGTCGATGCGGTTTGTTGAAGCATCGCTGCCACCTGAGCAAACGAGAACGGTGCGTCGAAGCCCGGGTGCAAGGTCGGGAAAATGAATCCCCCACGATCATCGCCCGCGAAATCGACCTGATCGGACTGCGCGCTTTGAACCAAAGAGCGCACGTCTGCCTTTGTTCGAATCACCTCGGCGCCCAATCTTCTCAGCGATTCTTCCAGAAGTCTCGGTGCGGCGACACTCATCGCAATTCGAGCTTTCGGTTGAGTGTGGATCACCAGCGAACAGAGCACTGCAAAGAGTCGGTTGCCCGAGATTTCTCTACCCGAAGAGTCAACGAGCACCAACCGCTCACCTTCGTCTAGGAACAGCACGCCGAGATCGTAGTTGAGCGTGCCAACGATTTTGGAAAGATCACGCAGGTGAGCCTCGATCTCATCCTGGCTGCGCGGGGCTCGGCGAGAATCGTTGAATGCGTTGAGCGAGATGGACTCGATGCCCATTTGCCCCAGCATTGCGGGATAGATCGAGGCAAGGGCGGAGTAACCGTAGTCGCAAACCACACGCAAAGTGCGAGTGTCTTCGTGCGGTCCGAGCAACTTGAAGAAGTCCGACTGATACTCTTCAACGGCTCGACTGCTGAATTCGATCACGCCGACATCATCTGGGTCGGTGCGCTTGTAATCCTCACGGAAGAAGAGGGTTTCGACCTTCCGCTCAAGATTTTTGGACAGGTACGTGCCGTCTGGTCCGAACATTTCGATGAGCGAAACCCGGCTATTCCCAGGCAACTTCCGAACGGTGAGCGCGCCTTCCGCTCCGCTGTTCCTAATGAAGTGGCGAGCAATTGGTACGGGAGCCGAGCGTAGATCGAGCACGTTGCAGCCCACGCTTAGCAGTGAGGAGATCAGTGCCCGCTTAAGCATTCGCGACGAGCGCGAACTGTCTCGACCGGTCACCACCGTACCGCCCGTTGGGAAGAGAGAACCAAACGCCGACCCAAGCCGACACGCGAAGTCGGGGGTCATTTCGATGTTGCTGAGCCCGGCAACTCCTAGGTCTCGGAACAAATTGCCGCGCCACTTGTTGCCCCAAACGAGGGACATGTTGACGATGGATCCCCGCTCGACGATCTTGTCCGGCCACAGCTTCACTCGGGGCCGAATGTGGGTGCCGACATCCACGAGACAGCGGTCGCCCACCACCGAATCTTCCATCAGCTGACATTCGCGCTTGATCGTCGCCCGTGAACAGACAATGGCCGACTTCACGCTCACATTCGGTCCGATATAGGATCGCTCCCAGATCACGGATCTTTCGATCTGGGCGCCTTCTTCGATGATGCAGTTGTCGCCGATGGAGGCGTATGGCCCGATCACCGCACCCGATTTGATCTTGACGTTTCGCCCGATCACCACCGGCGGTCGCAGGACTACGTCTTGGTCGATGGAAAGATTGCTTCCGAGAAAAACCCCACTATCGGTGGCCGAACCCGGAATGGGGAGCTGAACCTCGTGGCGAAGGACCTGTTCTTGCGCCTCTCGATACTGCTGAAGCGATCCGACGTCCGACCAGAAGCCATCCATGACATAGCCGTAGATGGGCGCCCCCATCTCGAGCAACTTCGGAAAGATGTCTTGGCTCCAGTCGTAAGAGCGGTTCGGCTCCATGAGTTCGAACACGCTGGGTTCCAAGATGTACATGCCCGTGTTGACGGTGTCGGTGAAGACCTCCGACCAGCTTGGTTTCTCTAAGAAGCGGACGACCTTGCCGGACTCGTCTGTAATGACCAAACCGAATTCGAGCGGGTTTGGAACTCGGTAGAGGATCAGGGTTGCTACCGCACCCTTCTCTTTGTGGAACTCGACCGCCTTCTTGAAGTCGCAGTCGGTAAGGGCGTCACCGGAAACGATGAGGAACGTTTCGTCTTTCAGCGACTCTTCGGCTTTTTTGATGCTTCCCGCCGTTCCAAGCGGAACAGGCTCGACGCTGTATTCCATCGAAACGCCAAAATCGGCGCCCGATCCGAAGTAGCTCTGAATCTCGTCGCCCAGATAGAACAGCGTGGAAAGTTGTTCGGTAAATCCCTGGTGGGCAAGGTGCCGAACGATGTGCTCCATGATGGGCACCGTCGCCACCGGAACCAGCGGTTTAGGCCTGTTCGACGTCAGAGGTCTTAAGCGAGACCCCTCTCCTCCTGCCATCACTACCGCTTTCATTTGTGCTCCTTTGCCACTCCCTGTTTTCAGACGTTATAGCCGACCGAATTCGACCATGGTACGGCTTTATTCACAGG
>CAZAVC010000103.1:0-6568 GCA_964488265.1 uncultured Fimbriimonas sp. | reverse complement strand
TAGATGGCGATATTGTTGAGCATGATGGTGGTGATCACCTCGTGCCCGCCACGGTACGCCTTGATCCAACCCGCCGGGAGCGCCCACAATCCGCCCACGATCATTGCCGCGGCGCAACCTACGAAGAAGCCTGCCGGGGTGGGCATTTTCACGCCGACCGCCGCCGCCGTACACGCCCCCATCACTAGCTGACCTTCTACGCCGATGTTGAACAATCCGGCTTGAAGCGCTAGGTAAACCGCGCAGCCCGCCACCAGCAAAGGCGTGGTCTCTTTCAACGTGCCGCTGAGCGCGCGCATGCTTCCGAAAGAGCCCGTGCCGAGGGTTCGAATGGCCTCGGCGGGATTGGCTTTGGCAAGCACCAGCGCGCCGAGAATAACAGCGATTCCAGCCGCAACCACAATCCACACTTGCGGGGAAAGCTTCTTCATTTGGCACCCACCATCAGCCGACCAATGGCATCGCGATCCCGACCTTCTTCTGGCTTGGGTTCGGCAAATTCACCCGAACAGAGAACGACAATGCGGTCGCAGTATTCCAGAAGTTCGTCGAGGTCGAAACTCACCACCAGCGCCGAGGTTCCGGAATCGCACAGTTCGCGAATTTTGGAATACACCCGGGCGGTCGAGTTGAGGTCCAAACCACGGGCGGGTTGGAACGCCAACACCAGCGCCGGCTTGTAAAGCAGAGCCCGTGCGGCGACGAACCTTTGCTGGTTTCCACCGGAGAGCCCCGCCATGGAATCGTTTAAGCTTCCCCGCTTGGTGTTGAACAAATCGGCTATCTTCAGCGCTTCGGGCTCCACCGCGTTGCCGCTGAGTTTGTCGAACGGGGGGATTCTTTGCAGGCCGAGCGTGGCGTTTTCAATGAGCGACCATTCTTCGATGACCGCTTCGGCAAGCCGATCTTCAGGAATGATCCGCAATCCCTGCTTCAGCCTCTCTCGGGTGGGCAGATTTGTCCAATCTTGCTCGTTCGAGCCTTCTACAAATCGAATCGCGCCAGATACAGGCTTGGTGGTGCCCATCAGCGCTTGGAAGAGTTCTCTTTGCCCGCTTCCATCCACCCCGGCGATGCCCACCAGTTCGCCTTTGCGAACTTGGAACGAGCAGTTTTTCAGCTGAAGGTTGCCCTTGGGGCCCTTCACGCTGAGATCGTTCACCGTGAGCAGGGTCGGCGCACCTTTGGCGGTGGAAAGAGGCGGTCTTTGCACCAGTTCTCCGCCCACAATCGCCTTGGCAAGCGATTCTGGATCGGTCTCCGCAACGGGCATGGCGGCTATCCACTTGCCTCCGCGAAGCACCGTCACCTCGTCGCAATAGCCGAACACTTCCGGGAGTCGGTGAGTGACCACCAGGATGGTCGCCCCCTCTTTGGCAAGGTTGGAAAGACTCTCGAACAGCGCGTCGGAATCTGCTGGGGAGAGCATGGCGGTGGGCTCGTCCAGAATCATGATCTGGCTGTTTCGCCACAGCAGTTTCAATATCTCCAGCTTTTGCGCGCCTGCCGGGCTAAGCGTGGAGGCTTCCGCCTTCCAATCGAACTCGAAGCCCATCTTTTTGGCAAGGTCGTTGGCTCGCTCTTCGGCGGCTTTGAGTTGCAAAACGCCCGATCCTTCGGACCCGACAATGAGATTTTCTAGGCAACTAAGTTCGCCGATGATGCCGTAGTGCTGGCTCACCATGCCAACCCCGGCCTCGATTGCTTGAGCCGATCCGGCGAAGGAGTGTCGTTTACCGAACAGGTCGATGCTTCCGGAATCGGGTTGCATCGCTCCGTAAAGGGCTTTCATCAGCGTGGTTTTGCCCGCGCCGTTTTCTCCCACCACCGCGTGAATGGAACCCTGCTTCACCTTCAGCGATACCGAATCGAGAGCCTGCACGGTCCCGTACCGCTTCGAGATATCGATCAGTTCAACTGCGTAACTCAATCCTGTTCCTGTTACCCCTCGTCTGGCTATTCAGCCGATCCAAAGTCGGCTAGAAGCTCTTACTCGTCGTCGCCGTCTTCGTCTTCTGCGCCTTCTTCTTCCGGCACCAGTTCAAGATACAACTCATACAGGGCGGCGGTGGCGTCTTCGCCTCGACCTTCGTCGTCCAAGACCTCTAAAAGTTCGTCCACGAGGTCTGCGCAGGGGATCACGGCTTCAATGCTGTCGGCCGCTTCTTGGCAGTAATGAAGGTCTTTTCGCTGGTTCTTGATGCTGAACCCGGGGCGATAGTCTTCCTTCAGAATCATTGGGCCGTAGTTTTCAAACGCCCAGCTTCCACCCGCTCCGCCCGCAATGAGCTCTCGAGCCTGAGCGATGTCTAACCCCGCCTTTTTGGCGAATCCGAGCGATTCGCAAAGACCGATGAGCGCGCCCGCCACCGCGATTTGGTTGGTGAGCTTCATCATTTGGCCCTGACCCACTTCGCCCACGCGTTCGGCTCGCTTGGTGTACGGCTTCATGACCTCGATGGCCTCTTGCACGTCTTTGGGGTCGCCACCGCAGAAAATGGTGAGCGTGCCCTTTTGGGCTCCCATGGAACCGCCCGTCACCGGGGCGTCGACAAATCGGAGCTTGCTCTTTTGTAGCTGCTTCGCAATTCTCTTTGCGCCTTCCGGCTGAATGGTGCTTTGATCGATGAAGAGGGTGCCGGGCTTGGCATGAGGCACCATTTGGGTGATCACTTCCACCACGTCTTCCGTGGTGCCCACGCAGCTAATAATAACGTCGCTGGCAGCGGCGAGGTCTTTGAGGTTTGTGGCGACCTTCGCGCCCGACTCTTTGAGCGCCTCGGCTTTTTTGGCGGTTCGGTTCCAAACCGTCACTTCATGTCCGGCTTTCGCCAGGTGGGCCGCCATTGGCGCGCCCATCACGCCCATTCCTACAAAGCCGATTTTCGCCATTGATTCTTCCCCGTTCTGGACCTAGATCGGCTTGCCCTTCTCTCTCTCGGCGTGTTGTTGTCGCGGCGGAGACGGAGCGGGGTCGGCGCAATTTTGATCTGCTGGAGAGTACCGCCCCGGTGTGATTGCGTGCCGGTTGGTTTGGTTGCATGGCGATGCTGAGGTGCGGCTACTTTCGGAGTTCGAGAACCTTGATCGCCGTGATCCCTTGCCCGATTCAATCAGGCTGAGGGTCAGGGGCTCCCGGGCATCGCTGGGCTTTGAGCCGACTCGTGCAACGGCGGTGTACGTCAGCGGCTTTTGATGATTACCGTCCCAGGTGGATCTGGGGGCGGCGCCGGAAGAGGAGCGTTCATCTGGTCACCGAACTTCCTCTCTAGCCAAAGCCCCCACGGGATCTCGTACCACAATTCAAGGCGCCAGTAAGGGCGATCGAAGTTCCTCGTTTCAAACTTGATCTGACCGTCTCTATCGTCTTGCCAACCACGGTTTCCGTCGACCACATAGTTTCCATTCTGATTAAGAGCTTCTCTTGTTTCGTAATTGGCGAATTTTGGATCAGATAGATCGAGATCAAGACCTTTGGAAAACTCCTTGCTAATCGCCTCTTTGTTGTTTTTGTTTTCAATAAGGAATTTTCTTAGATAAAGATATCTGGCACGCAGGTCTGGATGCAGGGTTTCCAGATCTGGGCCGAGCTTCAGAATCTTTAGATGCGGGCTCGGATACTCATACTCGCTCATGTGCAAGAATGAAACTCCGCCAATGGTTAGGCTCGCCGAAAGCACCACGAACAGCAACATTTTGCTACGTCTTTTCATCGATTTAACTCTGTCAAACAGTTTGATCTCTAATATTTTCGAGCAAACTCGTTGCAAGAAACGTCTAGAGAGCGTCCAGCTACTTTTTTCGGTCCGAACATGCACACACAATACTCGGCGAGTCTTTTCAGCACCGCACAACAACTCGACTGGGCATAACCAAAGCGTGCGCCAACTTTTGTCACCAGCACTTTGGAAGTTTGAAAGTCAGAATGGTACCGGACTCAAAGCGATAAATTTTACATACTCCATGCGATTCGACATCATTGAATCCGCTACTCCAAATGGCAAATTGAGTTCAAGGTCGATAACCCAATCGTCTGTTTTCCAATTCTTTATGGCCACATAAATTTGACCATCATTAGCTAAGACTAAAACCTCTCCCTGGTCTCGTAACTCCTTCGAATCACCATATCTTATACGACCCACCTCCTCTAGCTCCTGAATGGGTGAGTCCATTAATAGCCCTTCTTTTACAAGCAGCTTGACGATATCCTGTTTCGAGTGTCGATTAGCGTAAAGCAGCTCCCTTAATTTATGGTATCGCTCTCTCACCATCGGATGCACCTTATTCAGTACGTAGCTGCTATGAACGACTACTATGTGTCGATTATCCCAATGTCGATAAGATCCATAAACGATGCCGACAGAAAGGCTCAGAATGAATGCATACGACAGCAGTCTGACTTTTCTAGTTAGAATTGGTTTTCTTTTACTCTGAGTAGCTGGCATTTATTGTTCTTGGTTGGCAAGAAGTAACTTGTGTTCACTTCCAATACGGCATTTTTTCAAGACTTGCCACAATCTCACACTGGAGGGCAAGGGGAGAGTAGATCTAGAACGGGATTCGGCTGAGGATGATGGCCTTGGTCATTGCAATGGGATCCCTTGTTGTCGACTGTGACAAAGCAAATGGAAGAAACAAAAAGAGCCTTACCTGCCAGTTTTCGGAACGCCAATTGGTGACTTCAATCCCAACCGCACCGTGATCGGGCATGGCAAGTTGTTCTCCATTAACAATTGGCACCTTTGGATCGAACATGATGATGCCGCGGCTCAGACCTTCTTGCGAAGCCTCTGAGAAGACGCCGTGTTTGTAAAGCGCATCAACAACCCCCTGTTTTGAGTTTCGGTTGGCATATAGCTCATCTCTCAAGACCAAATAACGCTCCCTGACAAGTGGATGGACTTCGTTTAGGACAAAGCTACTGTGGACAACCTCAATATGGCGGTTGTTCCAAGCCTTATAGACTCCACCGACAGTAACTATGCCAACAACGAGCAGAGCTAGCTTCAACAATCTGACTCTCGCACTCTTTGATCTCTTCACTGCTCACCTTTCGTTTTTAGATTAATCCGACTTATGCATGATCGAGGGTGCCATCCCAGTTGGTTCACTTTACTCTGGGTCGTAATGCTGGCTACTTTGGGAGTTCGAGAACCTTGATCGCCGTAATCACTTGTCCGGTCCAGTCAACTTCAGGGTCGGGATCCCCGTTCGCAGTCTTTGGAGCATCCGCAAGTGATTTCTTCAGAGCCGGAAGGTCAGACCGGTCTCCGTTGTACATGAACCAAATGGCAGCGCTTCGCCTGACCGGACCGCTCGGATCCAAAACCGCTCTTCTCATCACCGGTCTCACTCGTGGGTCATCCAGTTCGGCGATGACTCCGACAGTTTCGGCGAGCCCGCTCGATGTATCAGCAAGTTCGAACAGAACCGTTAGGCATTCTTTGGTTCCGAATTCCGCTAGAAACCTGACCGGGTTGCCCCTGATTCCTTTGCCGAAGTATCGGCGTAGGTGGGCGAGGTTTTTGCTGTCTCCCCACGCAAGCAGATTCTTCAAGGTCGCGGCATCGGACCAGAGCGGGTACTTGGTCACCGCCAATCGCATCCCCGGAATCCCCTTCCGAAAGCCGGTCCTTCCCAGCAGCACCCCGGCTGCAGCCTTACTTTCGCTGTCCGGTCCGCTTGCGAGTTCCAGGAGAGCGTTTAGGGCGATCAGCCCCGGCGTTCGATCGAGTGCGGCAACCGCTCCGGCATTGCCTGCCTTTGCCGACCTGAGCAAAGCGGATACTGCGGCTGGATCTTTGCGAACAAAAAGTTCGTACGTTTCCCAAGGCGATGACTTTGGCTCGGCAACAATTTTCGCTCCCAAGGTTTCGGTTGGGAGAACCGAGAGTCGATTCAGCTCGGTAGCCGTAAACGGGGGAGCCATGTGAAACCTCAGGGCTTTACCCGCCTTTATATGCTGGTCTGCTTCTTCCTGAGTTAAGCGCCGCTCCGGACGAGGCATGACGCTCAGCATTTTTTCAAAGCCGTCTAATCGGACGAAATCCGAAATCTGCGCGGTGCGGAGGGTCTGCGCGCAAACCCCAAGGCAGACGAGAGCGATGACCACATAAAAAGAACGCTTTTCTGAGGTCCAAAAGTTCGCTTTCTACTCCCATTCTCGCGCGAAATCAGGTGCCAGGTCAAAGGTAATCACCGAACGTCGTCACCAGACTCATCCGAGCACACGTAGTCGATCATTTCCAGGTGATTTCCAAGAATGACGATATCCCCAATGTTGGTTTGCAGACGAATCTCGAACTTGTTTTCATCGGTACTCGTTTCTAGCAGGTCGTAAATGAAGATCTGCTTCTCTCCATGGTGGTAGCTCGCCAACTGGACGGTCATCGGGTTCTTCCAGCGAAGCGTGAAGTGATCGAGCGGCCCGACCTCACAAAGTTCCATTCTCATGTCGAGCAGAATCCCGCCGTCAGTCGGCTCCATTCGGATCCAATGAATGTCTGCGTCATGGAAGCTGATATACGGCTCCTGGCGCCGGACAAAAAGCTCCGCCCCTGGGACGGCA
>CAZAVC010000102.1:0-6631 GCA_964488265.1 uncultured Fimbriimonas sp. | reverse complement strand
CAGGGTTCGAGGATGAGCCGCTTTTTTATCAATTCGAAATCTATCGCCGTCGCGGCATCGGTGCTTACGGTCGGAATACTCGGCGTTGGACTGGCAGGAGCGCAACCGGCACAGCCCGCAAAGAAGAGCACTCGAACCGAAATCGTGTTCTGGGGAGTCTCGCTCGGATCAGACTCGAAGGGGCAGGACGCGGTCATCCGAGAGTTCGAACGGCGCAATCCCGATCTCAGTGTTCGCGTTCTCAGCATGGGCGCGGGCAAGATGGACCCCCAAAAGCTCATGACGAGCATCGTGGGCAATGTCGCTCCCGACGTCATCAACCAAGACCGATTCACTATCTCCGACTGGGCGAGCAGAGGGGCCTTCCGTTCGCTGAACGACCTGGTGGAGCGAGATAAGAATGATCCAGAGGCACCCAAGAAAGAACAGTATTACGATTCTTGCTGGGATGAGGCGATGTACGACGGCAACCTATACGCCGTCCCAACCGGAGCCGACAACCGGATCCTCTATTGGAATCGAGCCCGGTTTAAGGAAAAAGCCGCCGAACTAGAAAAGGCAGGTCTCGACCCGAACCGACCGCCAAGAACATGGTCGGAAATTCTCGCTTACAGCAAGGTACTCACCGAGTTCGATAAGTCGGGCCGACTCGTAAAGGCGGGATTCATGCCCAACTTCGGCAACTCCTGGCTGTACATGTACGGATTCATGAACAACGCCTTGTTCCTTTCGGAGGATGGCCGAAAGTGCACAATGGCAACTCCGGAAGCGGCGGAAGCCCTTCAGTTCATGGTCGATGGCTACAAGATCGTTGGCGGTTACGAGAAGGCAAAGTCATTTGAATCTGGCTTCCGAGGGGGCGAGAACGATGCCTTCATCGTCGGCCAAATCGCCATGAAGATCGATGGAGACTGGATCCTCAACACCATGTCTCGATACGCGCCCGCGCTCGATTTCGGCGTGGCGCCTCCCCCAGTTCCCGATGATCGGTTTTACAAACGAGGGCGATTCGCGAACGAAAAAGACACCTTTGTGACATGGGTCGGCGGATCGTCTTTGGCCATTCCCCGTGGCGCAAGGTATCCGGAGGCCGCCTGGAGATTCATCAAATTTGCGACGAGCACGGAAGGACGGATGGTGGAGTCCAGGGCTCAAAACGAATGGGAGAAGCTCAAGGGTCGAGCGTTCATGGCCCGCCAAATGGCGAGCAAAGAGTTCAACGAGCTTCAAGCCAAGGAATTTCGACCTGCCGCCAAAAACTTTGCCGATGCGATCGACATGCACGTCGAAATGGCGAACTACGGTCGAATCCGGCCCGTGACGTTTGTCGGGCAGGTGATGTGGCAGGAGCACGTCCGGGCTATGGAGGCGGCCTGTTATGGCAAAAAAACGCCGATCGAGGCCTTGAGGGAAGCTCAAAGCAACGTTCAACGCGAATTGGACGCTTACTACGAGAAAGAGCGCTACCCGGTCATCGATCTCCGGCTACCCGCTGTTCTAGGTGCCTTTGCCCTAATTGGGGTGGTGATCCTCATGATCGTCTCGTTCTATCGAGCAAAGCTAGGACGGCTCGAACGCGGCGAGGCAAAGTGGGCCTACCTCTTCATTTCCCCCTGGATTCTCGGATTCCTGATCTTTACCATCGGACCGATGGTCGCTTCGCTGTTCTTTAGCTTCACGCAATACGACGTTCTCAACGAAGCTCGATTTGTAGGGTTCAAGAACTACGCAGAGATGTTCGGGTCCGATAAAACACGCTTGCTCAAGGCTCTCTCTAATGCAGCCTATCTGGCAGGTGTCGGCGTTCCCCTCGGACTCTCGACGGGTTTGGCGGTGGCGATGCTGCTCAACATGGCGGCGCGTGGAATGAGGTTCTACCGGACCGTTTTTTACATGCCTGCAATCGTTCCCGGCATTGCGAGTGCGGTCCTGTGGTCGTGGGTTCTCACGCCCGACCCCGGTAAGGGGCTGATCAATTCTTACTGGGTCAAAACCATCTCGGCGTGGATGGGGCTAGAGGTTCCCGGGTGGCTGACCTCTGCCGACTGGGCAAAGCCCGCACTCATTGTCATGGGAGTGTGGGGTGCGGGTAGCGGCATGATCTTGTGGCTCGCCGGCCTTAAAGGTGTCTCGACGACCCTTTACGAAGCCGCCGGGATCGACGGTGCGACCCCGGGACGACAGTTCTGGTCGATCACCTTCCCCCAACTCAGTCCAATCATCTTCTTCAACACGGTCATGGGCTTCATTGGGTCCATGCAAGAGTTCGACCGCATCTACGTGATGAAGCCAAACGGCGACGGACCCATCGGGCCGGACGACTCAATGTTGACTCCGGTCTACCACCTTTTCAACAACGGTTTTGCCTACTTTAAGATGGGTTATGCCTCCGCTCTAGCCTGGTTGATCTTCACCATCATTCTGGTAATCACCGCTGTCCAATTCCAGCTTCGATCGCGCTGGGTCTATTACGAGTCCGACAAATGAACTCCGGTCTGCTTTTTGCTATTGGCACTCTCGCTGTTTGGGCGGGTTCGGTTTTTGCCTTTCAGGCGATCGTGGCTCTCTTTCGGATCGTGTTTTCGACCGAGCCGCGCGATCTTCGTTCGAACGACCGGACCGTGCTTGTCTCGTCTCTTGTTGGAGCCGGCCTTCTTGTCATCGGCGGTGTGCTCACCCGACCGTCGAGCGGAGCTTTCAAGTTCCCCCTCGTCTGGTTCGTCATGCCCTGGACGGCATGGCTTGGCTTTGCGTGTTTGGGAATGGCCGTTGCTCGTGCTATTCAAACACTTACCGCGATCAACGCGGAGGAACAGCGAGCAAAGAGCATTTCCTTGGGTGCCTTTTTGATTGCGGCGTTCGTGTTTGCGGTCCTTTACTTCAGCGATAAATCCAATAAAGTCGAAATTCTCACGGGTGGCATTCAACTTCATGCACCCGTGGCAGTGGGCATACTGCTCGCGCTGATTGGCACAACCGCGGCGATGGTTTACGCCGCTAGATTCGCAGCTGGAAGAGGACTTGCCAAGGTCCTGGTCAGTCAAATCACGCTCTTGGTCGGCTGTGTCGTATTCGGCCTGCCGTTCGCCTTTCTCGTGATCACCTCGTTCAAAGAAGACCGAGACATGAGCTCCAAAGAAGGGATTGTTTGGATCCCTAAGGTCCAAGACACCGTTCCGTTTAAAGACCCGAAGAATCCGAAATTTGAGGCTGTCTACGAAGGCAAAACAGTTCTAGCCAGCATCATTTCCAAGAAAGGCGATACTGCGCTGCTCGACATCCAGAAACCGCTTGCCATTCGGGGCATCACCTTCGAAGCGAAGATCGCCGACCTTAAAGAAGTTCCGACCGACGCTCAAATCTTTTCTTCAACGCTTAGCGGTACACCTGTAAAAGGGTTCGTTGTCGAAAACCTAGATGATGGCCGCAAGACGCTCCAGATCATGGAGCCGAAGAGTCTGGAAGGGAAGCAACATACGTTCATGCCCGCCGAGGTGGAGCCCGTTCGGCACGTTGGTCTGCGAGTGCAGAACTACTCCGAGGCGCTCGACTTCCTTCCGCCCGAAACAAACGGCGGATTGGTGTATCTCAAAAACACGCTCATTCTCGTGATCTTGAACGTCATCGGCACGTTATCCTCATCGGCAATCGTTGCTTATGCGTTTTCCAGAATGCAGTTCCCGGGGCGGGACAACCTATTCCGAGTTCTTCTCGCAACCATGATGCTCCCTGGGGCAGTCACCTTGCTCCCGCAGTTCTTGATCTTCCGAACTCTCGGCTGGATCGATACGCTGTTCCCCTTGTGGGTTCCGGCGTTCTTTGGCAGCGCCTTCAACATCTTTTTGCTGCAGCAGTTCTTCAAACAGATCCCAATGGAACTAGAAGACGCGGCGAAGATCGACGGTTGTAATTACATTCGGACGTTCTGGTCGATCATGATCCCCCAGATCAAACCTGCCCTTGCCGTGATCGCCATCTGGACGTTCATGGGGTCTTGGAACAACTTCATGGGTCCGCTCATTTACGTGAACTCGCCCGAGAACATGCCCTTGAGCTATGCTTTGCAACTCTTCCAAGGGGATCGGTACGGCGAGCCGGGTTTGCTGATGGCGTTCGCAACGCTTACCATCCTGCCTGTTCTCGCACTGTTCTTCTTCGCGCAGAAGTACTTCATCGAAGGACTCACACTCAGCGGACTCGGCGGGCGATAGAGGTTAGTTGTCTGCCGGACTCTTTCTGTCCGGCAGAAGCCCTTCGGCGTAGAGTCGAGCCGCATTCACCCACTTGGGATAGTGCCACCGCTCTTGCAAGACGTTCGGGTGCGTAAGAATATCGGTCGCCCATCGGATAGTCCCGCGACCTTGCTTGCTCTCCTTGACTTGCTGACTGATTTGCACGGCAAGGCCCTTCTCGATTCCAAGCATTTTGGCAATCAAATCAGGGCTTGCGGTTGCGAGTTCCTTCGCCCAGAGAGAGTCGAGAATTTCAATCTTTGATTTCGTGGACTTGGACGTTGCCTTAAGTCTTCGTGGCACCGCGATTCTGTCTCCGTCGATAAGCACTCGCTGAACGTCCATCCCATCAAGAAGGGCGGTCGACTTCGGTCGAACCTGCAAGAGTAGGTATTCAACCGTCGAGCCCTTTGGGAGGCGAATTGGACCTGGTTTGGTGATTTCGCCGACAACGGTAACCGTAATCTGATCGGTCGACGCGGAAGCCCCGCCTCGCTGGACGTTCCGTCCAACAACGAGAACAGCCCCAATCACCAGGGCGGTAAAGCCGAACGAAGCGATCTTCTTTCCGCGCCAAGTCGCTCTCTGTTCCATGGCAGATTTAACTCCTACTTTCAACGAGTTGGAACCAGCGATCAGATTCCAAAACCGCGTGTCGCCAGCCTCTAACGCTGACCACGCACCCTTCTGCACCGAGTGCGAAGAGGAACCTTTCCAAGATCAATGCGCCAAGGTGGATCGTCTTTTCTCGCCCGGGCTCCATTCCGGCAATCGCCGCTCGTTCGGCATCGGTCATTGGCGACATCCATCCGACCGCCTTACTCACTTCTTCGTAATCTAGCCATGCTCCGTGAACCACTTCGGGTTGCCAAGAGTTGAGTTTTTCTCGAATGGAGACAAGGTTAGTCCCAGTCGCACCGAGCACCACACAGGTTCCGGCCTCGTTGGGCCGCGTCCGCCAACCGATGACCCCATCGATTTCGGACGAAGCACGGAGAAGCGCCAAGCCGTTGATCTGTTCCTCAGGCAGGGAAGTCGACTTCAATCCAAGCGTCCCAATGGCGTGGCTCTTTTTAAATAGAGTCTGCCAAGTGCCATCCGCCTGCCGAAGAGCAGTGGTGACCTCCGTAGAGTGTCCGCCCGGATCGATAATGGAGATGCGGTTATCCGCAGAGAATCGAGGATCGTTGGCTACGCTCTCGAACCCAAGTTCGGCTTCTTCGTCGCCCGTCAGGATGCCAACAGGTGTACTCTGAGCCAGCGCTCGTGCCTTAAAATCTTCCGCATTGGTTGCGATTCTTGCCGCCATCGTTGCGGCGGCAACGGTGGTCGCTCCGAGAGCGTGTGCCTTTTCGAAAAACAGCTTCACAGCCTCTAGAGAGGCGGTCATTCCACGCTCACCAAGAAGCCCCGTCGACTTCGTCCCTTCACCTAAGGCAGTGACGGCAGTGTCTTCGAATATCTGCAGCCACCGACCTTCGCCTTCATCCCATTCGCAAATGGTGAGAAGAACGCTATTCGAACCGACATCGAGGACGGCGCGTCTTCGTTGGGCGCTAGGGGAAGAGTTAGGTTGGGATTCGTCCATCGACATATTTGCCAGCCAGTCTATCTAAGAATGGTACGAGCCCAGCCAAGAACCCATTGGCAACGGGGGATGAGGAGGAGGATCGCTCACCGATTCTCGCGAATCTCTGTTTGATACAACCGTGTACCTTGGATATCCTTAGGGCAACATGGCAAAGTTGCTCGGCATTGATATCGGCACTTCCGGATGCAAGTGCATCGTGATCGACGAGACGGGGAGAGTCTTGAAGCAAGCATCGGCAGAGTATCCGCTTCTCACCCCAAAGCCGATGTGGACCGAGCAGGATCCTGAAGCCTGGTGGACAGGGGTTCAGCATTGCCTTGCCGAACTGAATGAGCCGAATGTCGATGCCATTGGCGTTACCGGACAGATGCACGGCAGCGTTTTTCTCGACGCAAACGGAAACGTTGTGCGCCCTGCACTGCTTTGGAACGACCAGCGGACCGTCACCGAATGCGAGGAGATCGAGCGGACCCTCGGTCGAGACACGCTTTTCAAGATTGCCAAGAACCCCATGCTCACGGGTTTCCAAGCACCGAAGCTATTGTGGCTTCGGAATCACGAGCCGTCCAACTTCGCGAAGGTAGCTCAAGTTCTGTTGCCAAAAGACTACATTCGTTACAAGCTCACAGGGGTGTTCGCCACCGAGGTTTCCGACGCGTCTGGTGTTGGCCTGCTCGACGTAAGCGCTCGGCAATGGTCGAAAGAACTCATCTCCGGCTTGAACTTCAATATCGATCTCTTCCCGCAGGTCGTTGAGTCGGATGAGATCACCGGACACACGCGCGGAATCGCAAATCTTGCGGACGGC
>CAZAVC010000101.1:0-6634 GCA_964488265.1 uncultured Fimbriimonas sp. | reverse complement strand
TACGTATCGCATTTCGCTGCGTTCTTCATCGTTGCGAGAGCCAAGATATCCGTGTGCCGTCGGTGTGGTTGGCGCGCAGATAGAACTGCACGTTTGTTCCCTGTGGGAACGGACCGAGGATGGTGTACCACTGGGTGTTGTTGCCAACGTTACGGTCGAACTGAAGCTGCTGTTCGCGCTGGGTTCGCCAGTTGTCCGTTGTGTAGATCGCGGTAACAGTCTGGTTCGGTGAAATTGGCCAGGTCTGTGAGGTCACCGTAAGCGACTGCCAAGGCAGAAGATAGGCTCCCTGAGTTGGAACGGACGTTCCATTGTTGAGGACGCGAGTGTCTCCGAGCCACCCGAGTTGAGCAAAAACCGTTGAGGTAAGTAAAGATAAAAGAATTCCGGCGCTTGCGCGCCGGAAAGCGAGATTAATCACTCGATAGAACTCCTTTGTGTCGAAAGGGATTAAACGTCGATATGTGGTTGCGACTTACTTGCGTCGCTTTCGAGCAACGAGACCTGCCAGACCGAGGCTGAGCATCACCATGGATGCGGGCTCCGGAACGACGAAGTATTGGTTTCCGTCGTACTGGTTGAAGTTCACGTTTCGCGGTTCGCCAAGGTTGCCCGTGCCCGATGCGAGTCCACCCAGCACCTGGTTGGAAACGAAATCATGGCCGCCACCGTTCACGAAAGCTGCCACCTTGAATCCGTTGCTGAACCAGTTGGAATCGTTCAGACCCAAGAGGGAAAGCGGAATAGCGACTTCGATACCGGTAGCGATCGCGTCGATCGCGCCATTGGAAGGGACGCTTGAGCCGGTGACGCCTGCGGTGTTCGAGTTGTTCACATTGAACAAGATGCCTGCAGGGTTGGTACCGCCCGTGGGAGCTCCTGCAACGCCGGGAAGTACTTCGCCGAGGTAACCACCCGAACCACCACCAGCGGTGAGTAGCTGAGCGTAGTTACCAAACATCTTGAACGTACCACCGCCGGCATCACCCGTCGTGAAGGTGAAGTAGTGATCGGCTTCGAATCCGGTGTCGAAGGTGAGTCCGTTGCCCGAGCCATCGTCGCCCATTCGGTTGAGACCGTTGAAGTCGACGTTTGGGTTGTCGCCGCGAAGTCGGTTTTGGCCACCTGCAACGCTGTCGATGAACAGCTCGAACTTGTTAAAGTTGGTCTGCAGGTTTCCGGGGATGAACAGGTTGTAGAAGCCGGAATTTACGTAGCCGTAGGCTGCGTTCAGCTCCGAACCGTCAGTAGCCGCCACTTGGCCGAGAGTACTATCTCCGAAGTTGGTTGCCGTGGTTTGGTAAACCGTCGTCGGCGTGTAAGCCGCGTCCTTAGTCCCGTCGATAGTAAGTTGCGCGAAGGACGAACCCGCCACGCCAAGCAACGCCATAGTTGCAATAGAAAGTTTTTTCATGCCCAATCAAGCTCCCTGTCTCTCCACAAATCCTCGTGGGTAGACAAGCATTCTCCTCATTCTGAGAATACGTATTCTCAACTAGGGGGAGTGGGAAGGCACAAAACCTGAGACCCAATACGACCGCAACGTTGAGAATTCGTATTCTCGGACTAAGTGATATCACATTACAGGCGGTTTCCGCTTTCTTTAGCCGGTAATCCTGCGGAAAAAAAGAAGACCCCGCACATTTACGGGGTCTCAGAAACTTGATATATCGTTATCGTTTCGGATGATCGGTTATCGACCGCTTCTGCAGGAATCTACGACTCTCGCCAATTCTTCGTGAGATCGGTCTCCGACGAGCATCAGAGATCCTCTTTGACTCTTCCAGATCACGCAGTTGTGATGGTCGATCTGACCCGCAAAGTAAGGCGTGTTCGCGATCGGTGTAAAACCGTCCGGTTCGATGGCCTTATCCATTACCAGCAGAGACATCCCGCCTTTGGCATCTTCAAGCGTGTAGCGCTCCAGGTGAACTCCTTCGATATCGCCCGCGACCGCTCCGACCACTCTCACCTGCTTCAGATCTCGTTCTGCCAACCGCAGAACCATGTCATAGAATCGGTTCGATTGGATCGTTTGTGGGTTTGGCTTTTGGGAAGGTCCAAGCTGAGCGAACATGTTCGGCACATCGCTGCCTTCGGGTCCTTTCGACTGCATCCGGTTCATCGCCCCGCCCGCCAGGATGAGACAGAACACTCCGGCTGCCATTGCCCAGGAATACTTTTGAACGAACCGTTGGGTTCGGTTAGACCGGTCGATCTCGTCCAAACGTCCAACGCACATCTTCCATTGCGCAGAGACGTCCACCGCCTGGTCCGTCTCGCTAAACGACCTTGCAATCGTCTCCCGTACGGAAAGAATCGTGTCGTATTCGCGACGACTCTCGGCGCACTCCGATAGCTTTTTCGTTATCTCCTCTTGCTCATCGACGCTTAACTCACCGTCGACATACGCGTGTAAACGCATCGTATCAATCATTGCAGGTCTCCCTCAACTTCAAACCCATCACGAAGGAATCCTTCTCGACGGGCAAACTCTTCTAGTTGCTTTCGAAGCAACGCTCTTCCTCGCGCAATCCGAGACCGTACCGTTCCGATAGGAACATTGGTCGCTTCTGCGATTTCTTGGTAACTCATGGATTCGACATCGCTCAAAAGAACGGCTACTCGAAAGTCTTCTGGCACTCGGCTAAGGGCTTCTTGAACCTCGGCCCCCATCATTCCATCGAAAAGCTGTCGATCCGGAATCTCAGATTCCAAAGACATTGGTTCAACCATCCCTTCTTCGTCTATCGACGCGAACTGAGGTCCGCGCTGGCGATGTCGGTACTTGTTGATGTAAAGGTTGGTGACGATTCGAAGAATCCAAGCTTTGAAGTTGGCCCCGTCAAAACGCTCGTAGGCCTCGTAGGCACGAACGACTGCTTCTTGAGCGAGGTCTTCCGCTTCTTCTTTGTTTCGGGTGAGACGTAGAGCTGTACCCAGAACGGCTGGGAAAACGCGCTCGGCTTGTCGCTCGAACGCTTCTCGGTGCCCATTTTTGCGCCCGAACAGCATCAGTCGAGGGAGTCTACCAGCCAGAATTTCTACTCCGGCTTTTGTTGATAGTGCTCCCTCGTGACTCATGTTGAATCGACTCCGAACACTTCAACCTCTGGTGCGGAAAATCGGTTCCTGAAACGACAATTGCCGAACCTTTTTGAAAAGGTCCGGCAAATCTGCTCGTTAGGGCCCTCCGTCGAGCCTCTTAACGCCTTAACGAGCCAGCGGGATCGGGGTGAGCCTAGCTTTTGCGGCAACGGTCGGCGATTCGATTTGGCGGTAGAGAGAGTCTCGCTCAACGGGTTCGCGATGGACCTCTTCAATCATGCGCACCATGTTGTCGTAGGTCAACATCTGCTTCTTGTTGCCGAAGTCGCCTTCCTTGTAGGTGATCTCATACTCGTGGACGAGACCGTCAGCATCGTCCGCTCCGTACCAGAGCGCCATTTGCGTGACGGGTACCGAATTCATGATCCAGAAGCTCTTAATGTGCTCGAAGTTGTCCAGCATCAATCGGCTCACTGCGATTGCGCGCAGGTCAAGCTCAGCCGTAGGCGGCTCGATATGCTCAAGTTCGGTAGCCTCAGGATGGAAAGAAAGCGGGGTCATGGTTAAGAAGTGGCCCGTCTCATCCTGAAGCTCACGAAGCTGTACCAGGTGATCCACGCGCTCCTCAACGGTTTCAATGTGTCCGTACAACATCGTCGCGTACTGCTTGAGTCCCAACTTCGATGCGGCCCGAGCGACGTCTTTCCACTCCTCACCGTTCAACTTCTTCCCGAATAACTCCGTGTGAACCCGATCGCTGAGAATCTCGATGCCACCACCGGGAAGGGAGTCAAGACCCGCTTCAATGAGGTCTGCCAACGCTTGGTCCAGCGACACTTTGCCAATCTGGGCAATCTGAACCAACTCAACCGGAGTGAAAGCCTTTACGTGAACTCCCGGCCGAACCTCTTTTACAATCCGGACCAGATCCATGTAATAGGAGTAGGGCAAGCGCGGGTTGATTCCGCCAACCATGTGGATCTCGGTAAGCGGTACCTCTCGGTGCCACATCAGCCGCTCGCGAACCTGCTCCAAGGTCATTTCATAGGGAGCTGGACCGCCCTTCTTGGCATAGAAGGAGCAGAACTTACAGAACTTGTTGCAGATGTTCGTGTAGTTGATGTGCTGGTTTCGAACAAAGAAGGTCTTTGCGCCGTGGCGACGCTCTCGAACGATGTTCGCCAAATAACCGACCGCGGTTAGGTTGCGCGTGTTGAACAGACGGACTCCGTCTTCAAAGCTGAGTCGCGTTCCCTCATCGACCTTGCGATAGATATCGATGAGTTCGGCACCCACCACCTTTTCTGGAGCCAGCCGGCTTGTGTCTGCAACCATGTTTTCCTCTTGCTGAGAAAGATACCACAACTTTCAATGTTCTCTGAAAGTTGCATACCCTTCTACGCGAGCGTAGCGGAAGTTGTTTCGATGCGCTCCGGGTTCCCTTACGACAAGGTTCCTTAACTTCGAAACCGGCGACGCCCCACGAGATCGTAAGCATGCGCAATGACGGCGACGTTCCGAAGATGTTGCCCAGCCACGAATCCAGGTGCCTTGGTTTTTGCGACGGCGGAAAAGACTTCTTGGAATCCATCGTAGACGCCTTCTCGTGCAAGAACGACTTCTTCCAAATACCGAGTCGCCTCGGCTCGCCCGAATTCGACAAGAATGTACTCCAACGCCGTCGGGGCATCGATGAGCGTGATTCCGTCTCCGAAAAGTTTTCTGCGCGTGATCGATGGACTCTCCAGGTCAGACAAAAACTCCAGGAGTTCGTGATCCATCCAGGCGGCGAGTTCGTCCAGCATCGAGGTTGTCGCCAGGTTCCAGAGGTCAAACGTGGGCGGGCTCTGAACCAGCCCGGCGTTCCCTGAAAGAACAATGATTGGGGGTCGGCTCAGGCTCGGCCAGTATCGTTCTCGTACTTCCCGGAAACCGGCATGGGATAGGTGAAGATGAACGGTTGTTGGCAGATAAGCCCCCTCAACGGGGTGTGGCCCTAACCGAATGAGGACTTCCTCAATCCATGATCCTTCGCGACGCTCCAACAGAGGGAGACCGCCATTTCGAAAGAGCTCAAAGCCTTCCCTTCGCAGGAATCCGGCTAAGTAGTGGACTGCACTGTGAAACGCCTCGTCGGATCGAACCCCATCGGTAGCACCGAGGTCGCGAAGGAGCGGTGAGACCCTTGCAGGAGTCAACCACGCCGATTCCCACTCGCGTAACGATCGAAACCGACGTTGAACAACCGCTAGCATGGACTAAAGAGCTTAGGAACTCAGGGGTGGGGGTGGAGCGACGTTCAAAGCCGTCGTAGGCAAGGAAACGGCAGGTTGCCAAATGCGGGCCTGAACGGAACCAACGTTTATCTGTGTGCTGCTCACCGAGTCTGCTCCCCCGCGTAAAGTTTGAGCCGAATCGAAACTGATCGCGATTCCGCCAGGAGGTGCTTCTTTTTGAAGATGAGCGGCAATATCGATCACGTCGGAGTAGTTCACTGTCGTCAGGTCTCCCGCGCTCGGGACAACCACTTCGCCCATGTGAATTCCCGCCCTTACGATCAACGGGCCCGAGAGCTTGTTCCGTAACGAGTTGAATTCGATCATGCCCGCCTGAATGTTGCGAGCGGCCATAAAGGCCTGTTGAGGATGATCGAAAGCACATGTCGTTCCATCACCGGATGTGTTATGAATCCGACCCCCATGTTTGGCGACAATGGACGCGACGTAGTTTTGGTACTCGCTGAAGGTGAACTCCACCGCCAAAGGATCGGCATCCATTTTCAACCGAGTCGACCCAACGATATCCAAACTGAGGAACGTCGCGTTTTGCTTCCCTTCCTTCAGCCTGTCCTGAAGATCAACCAACTGCTTCAGAAGTTCTTGGCGGGATTCTGTCGGCGACTGAATTCCGTATTTCTTGCCGTTCTTCTGAACAAGATCGTGAATGATCTGCCCAATGATGAATCCGCCAAACCCGAAGAACAGCACAAAGAAGGGCTGAGACTTGAACGGGAGCAGAAACAGCATCGCGAAGAGGGCGTTGATGAGGCAGAAAGAGATTCCCGCAATCGCCCCGGAAATACCCGCCACGAGCTTGTTTCTGGCGATGGCGGAGTTGTAGGCAGCACCCGCGAGAATGAGCATGCCTACCATCTGAAAGAAGCTGTAATCGGCTTTGTTGCCCGCCGCCGCCTGCAGGCTCAGCGATATGCGAAATCCGAACTGGGTGATCAACGCGCCGAACACGGCGAAGATGGAAGACGCGACGTATCGTTTGGTGTCGGCATTCAACGCCGAGTATTGCCGCCGAATCGCGCTGAGCTTACTGGTGTCTTCTTCCGACTCCTTGGCTTCGTAAACAAGCCGGACGTATTCAACAGAAACGCCTGTTGTCTCGGCTACCGCGTGGAGGTCGTCGTCATCGAGCGGCTGACCTTTAAGGCTCTGGACTCGCTCTGCCAATTGCAGCGCTTCCAGAACAGACGAGTCTTTTAACAGCGCCCGTCTTTCTTCCTGAAGCGTTAAAGCGGCTGCCTAGTCCTCGCCGCCCGGGCGACTGCGTCGCCGGTCCCTGCTTTGCGCGCGCC
>CAZAVC010000100.1:0-6641 GCA_964488265.1 uncultured Fimbriimonas sp. | reverse complement strand
GCTTCATGTTATCCGTTGTAAGACGCCAATTTCAGGTTATGATTAAAGCGTGGTCGCTTCGCTCTTGGTACTTTTATCTTCGCAGTCCTATCTTGAAGAGTTAGAGATCCCGGCCTTCACCGGGTACGTGGTGGGTGGTCACGAGTCGGCGATCGAAGAAGGCAAGTGGGTGAGTTTTGACAAGGAAACTCGCCTGAGTTTTGGGGGCTTTGCACGCTCGTCGGACTCATTGATTCTCTCTCTTACAGGGCGCGGAATGACCGGACTCCCTTTGCTCACCGTGAAGCAGCCTGCAAGCGGCTACGCGAAGGTTGCGCGGGGTCGATTCAATGAAGAAGGCATCACCTTCGATATCGCTGCCCTCCCTTCTTCCGGGTGGTTTACCTTCGAGTTATCCGGCTTCACAGACGGGCAGCTGAAAACGCTTAAACTCAAAACGCGCTCAAAGGAGAATCTGTTCTTCAACCTCAAGCCGCGTCGCAACGCCGCGTCCGTTCATATCGGCTATCCCAATCCGGGCACCTCTGATCGTAAGGACGATGGCGTTGAGTGGTTTTACAACGAAGTTCAGGCCGTCACCGACCCTCAGCATTCGTTCTACATGGCATGCGGATTCTCGCGCGGATACTTCGGCATGCAAGTGAACTCTGGCACGGAGCGGCGGGTGATCTTTTCGGTATGGGATAGCGGCACCGAAGCGGACGATCGAAACAAAGTTGCGGACGAGAATCGAGTGAAGCTCCTTGGAAAGGGAGACGGTGTATATACGGGCGAGTTTGGAAACGAAGGAACGGGTGGCCATAGCCATCTTAAAATTCAGTGGGAAACCGGAGTCCGTCAGCGCTTTCTAGTGCGGGCTCAGAAAGCCGACTCCGCCACGATTTACACGGGCTATTACTTCCGACCCGACCTGAACAAGTGGATGCTGATCGCTTCATTCCGCGCGCCCAAAGATGGCGGACTGTTGCGAGGACTCCACAGCTTCAACGAGAACTTCTGGGGCACCAACGGTCATCTCAAGCGGGCTGCCGAGTTTGGTCCCGTCTGGGTGAAGGCGGGCAAGGAGTCTTGGAAGCAGCTGAAAGATGGCGTCTTCACTCACGATGCAACCGGCGGCAAAGACCGGATCGACTACGACCTGAAAGCGATCGGAAATCGGTGGCTCCTCCAAAACGGAGGGTTTGAGGGCGGCAGTCCGGCTTATCGATCAACGGTCTCGGTCAGCGAAGAGAAACAGCCACCCAAGATCGACTTTTCGGCGCTGCCCGTTCCGGGAACTCCTCAGAACCGGTAAAACCGGATCGTGACCACCGTTCCGATTCCACATACCGACCTTGTTTCTTCGCGCCTGGCTTATGGGTGCATGAGAATCTCCGGTGTGTGGAACCCGGCCGATCTAACGCAGAGCCACGTTGACGCGGGCAAGAAGGCCCTCCTGAGCGCGTGGGAGGCGGGCTACACCCTGTTCGACCATGCCGATATCTACGGCCAAGGAACCTGTGAGTCCATCCACGGCGAACTGTTCAAAGACGTCCCCTCCATGAGAAAGGAGATCGTCATTGCCACCAAGTGCGGCATTCGATTCGGTGGCGACCCCAATCCCACCTCGCCCGGCCGCTACGACTTCCGAAAGGAGTACATCTTGGAGTGCTGCGATCGGTCTTTAAAGCGGCTCGGTATCGAAACCATCGACATCTACCAACTGCACCGACCGGATTTATTGATGGACCCGCACGAGGTAGCGGAGGCTTTCGACATCCTTCACAGCACCGGACGAGTCCGTTACTTCGGCGTCTCCAACTTCAAGCCCTCGACCCTTTCTATGCTGCAAAGCGTGCTTGAGGACCACTTCTTGGTGGTGAACCAAGTGGAGATCAGCCTTGGGCATATCGACTGCTTGTACGACGGCACGCTCGACCAGTGCATCGAAGAAAATGTTCTTCCGTTGGCGTGGAGCCCGCTCGGCGGCGGCTTTTTGGGAGAAGGGGCAGAGGTAAAGCTGGATCGATCGAACGCGGATCGATTGCTGGCAATTCAAAAAGCGGTCGATGAAGTTGCCCAGAAACACGGGGTCTCGCGAACCGTCATTGCTCTAGCATGGTTGCTAAAACACCCATCGAAGATCGTGCCGATTGTTGGAAGCACCAAGCCGAACAACATCGTCGACGCCGTGAAGGCGGATTCTTTGGATCTCGATCGGGAGGACTGGTACCGATTGCTGATTGCGGCGCAAGGTCACCCTATGCCATAACGAAGGGCGCGTTCGATTCAGACGCTTACTGCAAGGGTGCGGCAACAAATGGCTAAAGCAATCAACTCCGAGACGCGCGGAAAAACTTACTTCGAAGGGCAGGTCGAACTTGTGCTTCTCAATCTTGAGCAGCTCAAGGTTCTTTCCTCTGCTGCAGCGGGAGAGGTTTTCAACTGCCTTGCCGAAGATCAGGCGTACGCCATTCGAGAGATCAGCAAAGAAGTGGGTAAGTCCAGCGCCAGCGTTGGTGCCCACATCAACAACTTGGTGGACGCCGGGCTGGTGATTCAAGTCGGCACCCGTAAGAGACGTTCGCGAACGGAAGCCCTGTACACCAAGAAAGGGCTCATCAACCGCCTGCCGATCGGTGAGCAGAGCGAAGAAACCATCGAGGAGTACTACGTTCGGTTTCGGAGCGTTTTGAGCCTGATCGATCGAGAGCAGCGCGCCTTTTGGAAGGCGGTACAGGTCGATCCCATTCTCAAAGACTTCGGTCGATTCTCCCAATCGAACGTTTGGCTGACACCGGAGCAGGCGAGAACCCTGAAGCAGGCCATCGCCGATCTTCACGCTTTGGCGCACGAGCTTAATGAAAAGGACCCGGAAAAGCGAGCCGATAACTCGACCGTCCGGGTCCATCTTTCGTCTGCCTTCTTCCCAACCCTCGTAGAGAGTCGGGCTAGGGTTGAGAAGCCAAAGAAGTAGTTCTTAGACTTCCATTTCGGCGACTTCTACTCGCTCACCGCCGCGTCGAGAGCTTTCGTAGATTGCCAAGATCACTTTCAGCGGCTCCAGAGCGTCGCGCGTGGTGACGAAGGCATTTCGGTCCTCGTGAATGGCCGAGACGAAATCTTGGATCTGCATGTTGTGCTGCTCGCCCCAAATGGCAGAAGGGTCGGCTGCGCCCGTTCCTTCTTTCTCGCCACCGAGCACATGGACGCTTGGCGTTGGCTGCTCAAGAACGCCTCGACCGTACGGGCCGAGATCGGCGGCTTCTGGGTCGATCTCCCACAGCTTGACCTTGTCGCCCTCAATGATGATGCTTCCGTGCTTGCCGTGCACATCGAACCGTTCGGAAAGGCCGGGGAAGGCACTGGTCGAGCCCTGAATCACTCCGATCGCGCCGTTGTTGTATTCAATGAGCGAACACGCAACGTCCTCAACTTCGATGTTGTGGGCCATGGTGCGAGTGATGGCTCGGACGGCTTTGACGCCCCCCATGACCCACTGGATCATGTCCACATAGTGAACGCCCTGGTTCATCAAGCAGCCGCCACCGTCTAGCGCCCAGGTGCCGCGCCAGTCGCCCGAATCATAGTAAGCCTGGGTGCGATACCACTTGATATAGGCATCGCCCTGGACCATAGTGCCAAGCGCTCCGCCTTGCACCATCTCTCGCGCCTTTTGAATGGCAGAGGCGAATCGGTGCTGGCTGATGCAGGCGTGCTTCACCCCTGCGCTCTCGCAAGCATCGACCAATGCCTTCGCGGCCTTGTAAGTGATGTCCACGGGCTTCTCTACCAAGACGTGCTTGCCCGCCTGAGCCGCAATAATGCCGAGCTTGGCGTGAAGGCCGCTTGGGACGCAGATATTGACCGCGTCTACGTGGGGCAACATTTCTTCGAAGGAAGAAAAGTAAGGAACGCCCTGCTCCTTGCCCTTTGCCTCCGCTTTTGTCGGAACTTCGTCGCAGATTGCGGCAAGGACCGCGCCGTTTGCTTGTTTAACGCCCGTGACGTGGTTGTTGAAAATGGCTCCACAGCCCACGACACCGACTCGGATTTCTTGTTGACTCATTGACACTCTCCATCGAGGTGAATGGTCCGGGTTCCAAGGATCGCCGTTGATCGCTCGCCAACAGGGACGCGTGACACCTAACTCACGAATTCTATCGGCTTTGGAGGGGTCTCGTAACCCTCTCGACGCAAACCAAGGACAAAAGCGCGTCGAATTCTCTGTTTAGCGGGCGAGACCTTTCAGGTGAGTATCAAACCGCACCAGCCCTTTCAAGTCTTTCCAGGGGAGAAGGAAAGTGAAAGGACCCGAAGCATAACTTCCCAGTTCGTACGGATCAAATTCCCACGTGATCCCCTTCTTGCCGATCCAAAACCGCTCCGCTTGGGTAGAGTTCACCCCTTTAACCATCCCCTCTTCCACCCAGTCGGTCCCTTTGGTTTTTCGGATTCGGTTGAAGAGTCGCGCAAGCACTTTGTCTCGGTTTGCCTTGGAACCTGTGAAGTCCATCAGAGTCAGTTGCGCAGGTTTGCCTCTGAGAAACCCAAAGTTGTAAGTGCGAGTGATCCCCAGTCCGTGGGCGCCACCCATGTAGGAATAGCAAGCGGTGGTAAAGGAAACGAGCAACGGCGTCTCTGCCTGAACCTTTGTCGTTGCCTCGTATGAGTACATGTTCTCGAAGCCCTGCTTCTCTAGCTCTATCCAGTCTTCTTGGGCGATGCGCAGGAACCGGTCGTACTGAGCCTTCTCTTTACGAGTGGTGTAGGTGTTCGCAAACTTTCCGAGAAGGGATGGATTGGCCTGCTCGACGAATCCCTCCATCTCCCATTGCTTGGGCTTTTTATTCGTCCAAACAACGGGCTGAGGACTGTTTGAGGGCTTTGCCTGAGGCGCAAGAAGTGGAAGGATCGAGAGGGCCGCGAGAATCATTAGATGCACCGATCAGACGCCTACAGGTTACGACGGTTAGCTCTTGTTTGATACGGATTATTGGAAGCGTTCGGGGTGTAGTTTTTCTAGGCTGACCGTTGGTTTTTCGCCCGACACCACCTGAGCAACCAGTTCGCCGGATACCGGTCCGAGGCTCATGCCCATCATGGCGTGACCCGTGGCAACCACCAGGTTCGACCACTTCTTTGTTCGGCCTAAGTAGGGAAGTCCATCCGGCGAACACGGTCTGAGCCCGTGCCAGATAGGAAGGTCTTGGAAATCTTGCTGTTTGAACTTGGGAAAGAACCCGGGAATCGACTTTCGAATGCCTGCGATGCGTTTCGGGTTGATCTTATCGTTGGGCAACCCGAGTTCCATCGTTCCGCCAAACCGAACGCCGTCGAGCATCGGTGTCACGGCGACGCGCGCCTCCACTAGAATCGAGCAGTATCGCGGCGTTTGCACCGGGTTTGGAACTGTAAAACCGTAACCCTTGCCCGCGAGCATTGGCATTTTCAGCCCCAGAGTTTCGCCTACGTCTTGCGACCAACTTCCGGTCGCAAGGACAAACTCGTCCCCTTGAACGGTGGTTCCGTCTTCAAGCCGAACGCTTTGGAGCTTGCCGTTCGCGCCATCAAAACCGACCGACTTGCCCTTCACGATCCTTCCACCGAGAGCCTTGATACGCTCCTTGGCGGCATGCATGAATCGCGAGGGGGTGAGGTGCGCGTCGTCTTGGAAGTGGACGCCCCCAGCAGATTTGATTTCGATCTCCGGTTCGAGCGCTTGCAGGGCATCGCGGTCCAGCACTTCGGCTTTCAGGCCAAGAGACCGCGCCTTATGGGCCATCTCTGCTTCGTGCTCAAAGGTTTTGATCTCTCCGCAGATCATCAGGAGACCCTTCGGCACGAGTCCAAAGCTGGATCTGGTGTCCCACCCCTTGGCGTACTCCAGATACTTCGCGCGGCTGCGTAGGTTGAGGTCGCGGAGCACCTCGGCGGAGGAACTCACGTGCCGATCCGTGCAGAAGGTGAGAAACTTGAGCGCCCAGGTGACAATTCGCGGAGAAGGCGAGAGTGCAAACCCAAACGGACTCTCCGGGTTGCTCAGCATTCTAATTCCCATCATCGGCATACCGGGAGCGGCGAGCGGCACAAAGTGACTCGGCACGATCATCCCCGCGTTACCGTAGGAACATCCGTGCGTGGTGGAGGAAGCATCCGGCTCTGCGTCAACGAGGATGACCTCGTGACCGCGTTCGGCGAGTTCTAGCCCCGAGCACGTGCCAATAATGCCTCCACCGATGATGACGACTCGCTTCTTGTCGCTCATACAATCCCCCATCGGAGTGGGTCGTTCTCGTCAAAGATCAAAGTGGATTGCGCGGTTATGAACGCACGACCTCGAATGGACGGAAGGATTTGTCCATCTTTTGACTGAAAACTTGCATAGAAGATCGATCCGGTGATGCTCTCTTGCCCGAACTCTTCGCCTTCCTTCAGCTCGCCACGAGCTACCAAGGTGGCGACCTTCGCGCTGGTTCCGGTGCCGCAAGGAGACCGATCGAAAGCTGTGCCAGGGCAGAGAACGAAGTTTTTGCTCTTCGCGCCGGGTTGGGTGGGCGGGCCGAAGACTTCGACGTGGTCGATGATCTGACCGTTTTCGCCCCGATACCCTTGGTCGATCAACGCCTGCCGAATGTCGGTGGTGACCTGTAGGAGCTTGG
>CAZAVC010000099.1:0-6645 GCA_964488265.1 uncultured Fimbriimonas sp. | reverse complement strand
AACAAAGACCTAGCGCCCGCCTTTGACGGGACGAGTCCTAGAGAAATGGTTCGTGAACCTTACCGAAGAGCGGGCAGGGCGTTGGCGATGTCGGCGATCAGATCCTCGGGATCCTCAAGACCGCAGAAGAGACGGATGAACCATCGAGGCGCGTCGTAATCGCAAGGTTGAACATGGCTGGCAACCACTAAGCTCTCAAAGCCACCCCAAGAGATGCCTCGTCCGAAAAGCTGCAAACGATTGCAGAAATCCATCACCTTCGCCTTGTCGTCGTCCTTCGCCTCGAAGGAGAAGAGTCCCGTCGAGCCCTTCATGGTCTTCAAGAAAACGTCTCGCTGAGCGAAGGATTCTAGACCAATGTGGTGAACAACCTTCACTTCAGATTGTTGCTCCAGCCAACCGGCAACTTCGTTGGCGGTCTTCTCGTGCTGAGGGAGTCGGACGGCGAGAGTGCGAGTACCGCGAGTGAGAAGCCAAGCCTGAAATGGGCCTAGAAGTGCGCCCATCATCAAGACCTCATTGCGGACCAGGTTGTCGATGATCTCCTTTGAGGCAATGACGGCACCCGCAGTGAGGTCGCTGTGACCACTGAAGTACTTCGTACAACTATGGCAAACGATGTCGATACCCATCTCGAGTGGCTTCATCATGAGCGGTGTGTTGTACGTGGCATCGATCATTGTTCGAATGCCCCGCTCTTTCGCTCGCTTGGCGACCTCCGGAATGTCCTGAAGACGGAAGGTTAAGCTCGTTGGCGACTCTAAATAGATAAGCCGAGTGTTGGGTTTGACCGCTGCGAAAATGGCGTCGACGTCTCGACCGTCGACGAAGGTGGCCTCCACGCCGTATTTGGGCAGATAGCCTGTGAGGAGTGCCTTCACCGGTCCGTAGCAACCGTCAACGACAATCACATGATCGCCGCCCTTCACCTGGTTCATGATCGCGATGGTGATCGCGGTCATTCCCGAGGCAAAAACCTTGCAGGCATCGCCCCCTTCTAGATTCGCCAACTTCTTTTCAAGAAGTTCTAGCGAGGGGTTGCTCACGCGGGAGTAGTGGTGGGGTGGCCCGCCCGGGTTGTTCCACATGTTCTCCAGCAGCCCTTCCATGGTTGGGAAGGTGAACAAGGAGTTTTGGTAAATCGGGGGGACAACCGGCGTTCCATCCGCAGGACAAGACTCGCCGAAGTGAGCGAGTTGCGTGTTGACGCCGTAACAACCGTCGGTGGCCATCTTAGCTCCAGATTATGGAAGATTAGGACGGCCTATAAGAGAGAAGGGGAAAGATTGCTCTTTCCCCTTGTTCCACCTTTAGCGCGCGCTGCTTAGGAAGAGCGAGTTCAAGAACAACTTTCCAAGCCCCGGCCACAAGCCCCGGTCCATCGGATCGTAGGCGAACCAGACAACGTGCCCTTGCCCAACCGGCTCGTCGTGCATGAAGACGGAGTTCTTCACTGCTTTCTGGCTTTCTTCACCCCAGCTCCAACCGGAAAGGTACGTTCGCTCCGCTTCAGCAACGATCTTAACCACCGTGCCGCCCGATTTTTTAGGCTGGTAGAAGGAAGTGCCTTCCACGGGTACCGCGATCTCGGCACCGTTGGCGTAGCCCGCCGTAAGGAGCGACCTTGGTTCAAGAACCGCTCGGAAAAGCGAACCGGGAAGGGATCGCGTCTCGTCCTTACCCTCATCCAGGGTGAACAACGCGCCCGAGCCAATCACCGAACTGTCACCCACTGCCACGAGGGTGCCGCCGTCGCGAACCCAGTCCTTAACCTTCGAGTTGCCCGCAATGCCCGATCCGGCTGGAACAACAAGGATGTTGAAGTCTGCAAGAGCCCTCGTGATCTGTGCCGAGTTGATCGCGACGAACGGAATGCTGAATCGCTTCTCAAAGGCGTACCAAGCGTAACCCGCTGCCGCCAGGTTCGGAGCGGAGCCAAAAACGACACCGATCTTCGGCTTCTGCAGAGCGACGGTATTGTAGTTGCCCGGTCCAAATCTACCGCCGCCATCGGGATAGCTCGTGCCCAGAGTCTCGAACTTCACCTTCCGTGAAGCCTGAACCGCCTCCAGTTTCTTCACGAGATCATCCTCGTTGCGAGAGGCAAAGATGATGAACGTGCCTCGCGAGTAAGAGCCCTTTCCGGCTTCAAAGTCCTTCGTGGTAACGCTGACGCGGACATCTTTCGCAAGCAGATCGTGGATCGCCAAGACATCGTCCTCGTCCGTGTAGCGAAGGATGTAGATGGGTGCCTTGCCAAGCGCAGTTGCCTTCAGGTTTTGAACCGGCTCGCCGAATTTCCACTCGGGCCGAGCGTCGCTGTGCCATGCCTTCAGACCGTAGGTGTAGGGAAGTGACCAAGCGGTGAGATCGTAAAACTCGGTGCTGTCCGGTCCAGGATAGTTTTCGCCTTCGGGTGCAGTGGACTTTTTGCCAAGTTGGTTCTTAACGAATTCGGGTTCAAAGTCAGAGCCTGGTTCCAGAAGGGACTTCGCCAGTGCGCCGTTCTCCTGATTCATATCGACCACCAGCGTTCCTGCCGGAAGTTCGACCTCTTCGGCTTTGCCCGACCAGAACCCGGTCATGGAAGTCTTCACCTTTTCGGAAAGCCACTTCGAATCGATCCCTGCGAGAGCAAGGTGATTCTTGAATCGGAGCAGTTCTTTATACGAGCCGCTCAGCGCCACTCGCTGGAACTTGCCAGCGATTTCTCCGGTTCGATTCTGCTTCTTGTAGGTCGCCCACGAGGCAACCAACTCCCGGCGATTCTCCGCGCCCGAGGTCACCAGCGCGAGAGCCGTGACCAGGTGCTTAGAGGCGCCCTCTCGAAGAGAAACGTCCGATCCATCCGAACGAAGTTTGTGCAGCCACTTGCCGCCGTCCGTCTCGTGGGTCATTCCAATAGACCCGCAAAGACTGGTGAATGAGTCGAGATAGCCCGGGTAGTACAAGTCAAAATCGGTGCGAACGAAGTAGCTCCAACCGAGTTTGTCGAACTCCTTCGCCGCGTCTCGACCCAGAATGTCGGTCCATTTGTTCAACCGGTCTCGATCGACGTTGGCATTGATCGCCATCGGGTTCGGCGGGAAGAAGTAGTTCTCTACCTGACCGTGTTGGTCGGCGTAAATGTGCGGTCGCCAAGTTTGGAAGAGCTTGACCTCTTGACGAGTCTCGGCCTGAGTGAGCGAGACTCGATCTCGGTTCATGTCGAAGCGATAGTGGTTGAATCGACCTGCCACCGCGCCCGGCTCTGCAAACTCATACGAGTAAGACTGGGACGATCCGCGAGCCACCGAGTTGTAGTAGACGGCGAAGCGCTCGTGGCCGTCGGGGTTATAAGCAGGATTCAAGATCACCACCACATCGTCGAGCGACTTCGCGGCCTTGGAACCCGCCACCAAGTTGTAGGCGAACATCATCGCGCTCTCAAAGGAAGCGGGTTCGTTGCCGTGGATGCACTCGTTGATCCAAACGATCGTGGGAAGATTGCCCGTATCGGCCTTCTTACCCAGTGCGACATCCTCGTTCGCCTTTCGAATCGCTTCTAGGTTGGCAATGTTCTTTGGCGATGAGATCGCGAAAACTCGAAGAGGGAGGCCAAGCGTGCTGCTCCCGTAGTCGATTCGTTTGATCTTGGTTTTGGCGGCTTGTTCTAGTTCGTTGAACACTCGCTCCTGATCGCGGTAGGTTGTGATGCGCGATCCGATGCTGTAACCCAGAACTTTCTCTGGGTGAGGGATGGCCTTATCGAAGGGGCCCCACAGGTCAAGTTCTTCAAAGTCCTGCGCAGGTGCCAAGCCCGGTAGCGGGGCACTCACGAGCGGCGAGAGCGGTCGAATGGGAACGGAAGGAGTCCCTAACGATCCAAGTAACAAAAGAGAGCAACCAAAGCTCGTGAGCATCATCGGCATTGTATCTTAGCGAGTTACGAGGGCCGAATCTGGATAGGTTCCACACCCATCCAAAATCTCTCCCCTGCAAAAATGCCGGGACCGCTCCGATAACACCAGTGGTAACGCTCACCTTGCGGTGATCGGGACACCTTTGAACTGGAATTGCCGGTATGGGTAGCGATAAGAAGAAGAGTGAAAGTGCGGTGAGCATCAGTGTGGCCAGCCGCATAACGGGGGTCGAAATTCACACGCTCCGCTATTGGGAGCGGGAGTTCGACGAATACCTGGGTCCGGTTCGGACCGAGGGCGGTCAGCGTCGCTATAGACCTGAAGACATCCAGACAATTTTCACCATCAAGCGACTGGTCCGAGACGAGATGTTCAGCATTGCCGGAGCCCGGCGCTATCTCGCAAAAGCCCGGTCGGAGGCAGCCTGATGAACAGCACGGTCAAGAAAGCCATTCAACTCGAGTCTGAATTCCAATACGATACGGCTCGAGAACTGATTCAAGGCGCACTCGCCAAGAAACCCACCGACAAGGATCTGCTCTGCGAAGAGTTGATCCTTGGTTGCTTTAACTGGGAAGAGCGAACCGCCGCGGACCGATTTAAGGAAGTTTCGGGTGCCTCGCGCGAAGGAGTCCTTTACGGAATCCTATCCAAGCACTTTGCGGCAGTCCAGGCGATGTACGCCAAGTTGGGCAAGACCGATGACGCTCTAACTACGTACGCCGCTCAGTTTCCACTTTCCGAAAAAGAAACGATCGGCGTGAAGCTCAGCGCCTGCCTTATCGTCAAGAACGAATCGCAGTTTCTCGGCCAGTGCCTTGAAAGCGTGAAGGGAATCGTCGACGAGATCGTGGTGGTCGATACCGGAAGCACGGATGATACTGTCGCCATCGCCGAATCGTTCGGGGCGAAGATCGCTCACTTTGCCTGGTGCAACGACTTTTCCGCCGCTCGAAACGTGTCGCTCATGGAAGCAACCGGCGATTGGGCACTGTGGATCGACGCCGACGAAGCTCTGGATGCTAACAGCGTCGAGATGATCCGTCAGGCAATTGTTCGCCCTCACTTTGGCGGATACAACTTAGAGATCGTCAACTTCGTTGCGGACGACAAACCGGAAGAGCAGTTTGTCCACCGACTCCTTCGCTTGTTCCAACGTCGCGACGGTGTCCAGTTTACGGAGCCCATTCACGAGCAAATCGCACCTTCGCTCAAAACGCTCGGCCTGCCCTGGATGCACTTGCCGGAGGCAAAGCTGTGGCACTACGGCTATAAGCACGAGGTCATGGAATCGAAGGGCAAGATCGAAAGGACCCTTTCGATTCTTGAGAGCCGCCTGAACGAGAATCCTAACGATCCGTTCCAGTGGTTCAACCTTGCGAACACGCATATCGTCGCGAAGAACTTTAAGGAGGCCGCCGCCGCCGCCGAGAAAACGGTCGCGATGATGTCGCCAAACGACGAGTTCGCTCCTCTTGCTTATCAGGTCTGGATGACCTCTCTGAACGAGCTCGGCAACTCACTTGCCGCAGCAGAGGTCGCGGAGCTTGCTCGCGAGCGAGGCACTAAGAGCATTCTGATCGAGTTTGAACTGGCGAATGCCCTTGCCAAACTTGGGAATTGGGAGCGTGCGCTAGAAGCCATTCAGCGCAGCCTTTCCATGGAGTGGCCTATTCACCTTGCCGGTGACCGGTCTATCCAAGTCTTCAAACGCCACGCACTTCAAGGACAGATTCTTGCCCAATTGGGTCGCATTGAAGAGGCGCTGGAGTCGATGGACTACGCGGTGCAAAACGCACCGAACCACACCTCTTTGCAACTTGCTCGAGGCGTTCTCTACCGTCACCTTGGTCGAGACGGAGAGGCTTCGGCTGACTTCCATGCGGTTTCGGACGACCCCTACTTCGGCGTTGAGTCTCGCCTGCACCTGGGCCAGCTTGAAACCAAGAAGTACAACTTCAAAGGTGCGGCCGATATCTTCCGGTCTGCTTGGTTGATGGACCCGCAATCCGACGATGCATGGAGCTACTGGTGTGAAGCGCTAGAAGCCTCCAACGATGACGCTGCCCTGCTTCGCGCGTACGAAGAGTTGTTTGAGCACCGCGCCGCAGATGCTCGTCTGTTGACGAACTACGGTCGAGCCCTCGAGCGCGCTGGGAAGGTCGAAGAAGCCCTCGATTGCTTTGCCCGAGCTATTCAAGTCGACGAAGAGGATGCCAACGCATACTTCAATGGCGGCGACGTGCTGTATCGGCTGGGTCGGTACGAGGACGCCGCCAACTGGTACCAGAACGGACTCAAGATCGCTCCAGAACAAGCCTCTGGCTGGTTCGTCTTCGGGAATACCCTCGCTCAGTTGAACTACACCGATGCGGCCGTTCGCTGCTACGACGAAGTGCTACGAATAGATCCGCACCATGCGGGTGCCAAGTACAACCGATCGGTCGTCGCGGCTTAAGCGGACCTGCGGTCTCCGTGAAGCTGCCCTAACTGAAACCGATGTGCTTGCTTGAGTGCCTCGGTTTCAGGTAAGGCCCCTTTGATCAATGCCGCTGTAACTTCCGCGATCTCTTCGGGAGTCAGTTTTTGGTCGTTGAAATCGAGAATAGCTGCGCCCAAAGAAGAGTTCGAGACGCCCACGATTGGCTCAGATATTAGATGGCCCGCTCCAACAAATAAGACAAGCGATTCCACGCGAACCCCAAAGTCGTAAACAATCGGTTCGATCGCACGAACGTGCAGA
>CAZAVC010000098.1:0-6660 GCA_964488265.1 uncultured Fimbriimonas sp. | reverse complement strand
ACCCTTACTCGTGGTAACCACCAAGATGTACACCACAAGAAAAAGTGGCGCGAGGATGAGCAACATCAGCGATGAAAAGAACAGATCCAACCCGCGCTTGATCACGCGATAGACCGGTTTGCTGATGATCTCCTTTGCAATCGGGATCGCACTCACAGAAGCCACCTCGGCTTTAGACTGCGAGGCTCCTTCTGTTGTTTCTCTCCGATCAAACTTTTCTTCCCTAAGAACCCTAGAATCAATCATAAAAGGCAAAGCCCTACAGGGAAATTATAGGTTAGAAACCCAAACTTCCCCCGAGGGCTTTACAAAGATTTCATTCAACCGTAACGCTTTTGGCAAGATTACGGGGCTGATCGATCTCGCACCCGTTGAGTCTGGCCACGTGGTACGAGAAAAGCTGAAGCGGAATGATGCTTAGAAGGGCGCTCAGGAACTCAAACTTCGCCCGAGGAATGCGCACGACCTGATCCGCGGCTTGGTCCATGATCGTGTCATCCTCGGTGGTGATCGCCACAACGGTTCCACCCCGAGCTTGGACTTCCTTCATGTTGCTGACCACCTTGTCACGCGTATGCGGGTCGGTGGCTCCGAACATAGCGGCCACACCCGGCTGGACCAAAGCCAGAGGACCATGCTTCATTTCTCCGGCGGGTGATTCCTGCGTTGGGATGTAAGCAACTTCTTTGAGTTTAAGAGCCGCTTCGACTGCCACATAAGCGTCGGCACCTCGACCAAGGAAGAAGCAGAGCGGCATGTTCTTCATGTCCTCCGCCATCCGGATGATCTCCGGCTCCAGCTTCAGCGCATCCTCGGCGAGAGAGTCCATTCGCATCAGCTCTTCCACCCACTCGCCAACTCTGACACCCGGCATTTCTTGAACCTGAGCGATGTAAAGCGCCAGGAGCGCAAAAACCATCACCTGGGCCGTGTATGCCTTGGTAGAAGCAACGCTGATCTCCGGTCCAGCTTGGGTAAAGATCGTTCGATCACACTCACGGGCTATCGACGAGCCGATCACGTTGACAATGCCAAGGGTACGGATTCGTCGCTGCTTGCACAGTTTGAGCGCCGCCAAGGTATCGGCGGTTTCTCCGGACTGACTGACGAAGATCGCAAGCGATCTCGGAGAAAGAACCGGATCGCCGTAACGGAATTCTGAAGAGTAATAGACGTCGGTTGGAAGTCGCAAAAGGGTCTCAAAGAGGTGCTTGCCCATCAATCCGGCGTGGTAAGCCGTTCCGCAAGCGATGATGTTGACCCGGTCGATTTCGGTCCAGACGTGTTCGCCAAAAATGCCTTCTAGCCGAACTTTGAACTTCTCATCGACTCGACCCGCCAGTACTTGCCGAATGACTTGAGGCTGCTCGTGGATTTCTTTGAGCATGAAGTGCTCATAGCCTCCCCTTTCCGCAGCCGCGACGTCCCAATCGACGTGCATCGGCTCCACGGGCAGGTCTCGACCATTGGCGTCCATTAGGCGAATACCCTCGGTGGTGAGAACGGCAAGGGTGTCGTCGTCCATCACAATCACCTCTCGCGTGTAGGGGAGAAGGGCGGGGATATCGCTGGCGAGCATGTTCTCGCCCTTGCCAAGACCTAGAACCAGAGGGCTCGAGTTTCGGGCGCAGACGATCTTGTCTTTTTCAAGGTGCGAAACCACCACCAGGGCGTAAGCACCTCGAAGTCGAGTGATGGCTCGGCGAACTGCCTCTTCCAATGGGCCACCCTTGGCGTATTCCTCGCCAATGACGTGAGCGGCAACCTCGGTATCCGTCTGAGAGTGAAACTTATGCCCCCTCGAAATGAGTTCCTGGCGGAGGTCGAGATAGTTCTCGATGATCCCGTTGTGAATGATCGCAACGTTCTCGGTTTGGTCAAAGTGAGGGTGCGCATTGACGTCGGTTGGGGCACCGTGGGTCGCCCATCGAGAGTGAGCGATGGCCAGAGGCGCTTCGGGCCACTTATCGGAAAGGGCCTGAGCCAGTTCAGAAAGCTTTCCCGCACGCTTGGTAACAACGATCTCATTCCCTTTCGGGAAGGCGATCCCGGCGCTGTCATAACCACGATATTCGAGCCTTTTTAGTTGATCGTAGACAACTTCAACGGCATTGCGAGGGCCAACATAACCAGCAATTCCACACACGTATCACAGTATAAATCACGAATCGGCGCGATTTTTTTCGCGAACCGAAAGCCGGGTGTCTAGACAGCCGACAATACTCTGGTTGCATTGCCATGAAAACTCCCTTGATGAACGATCTCCACGAGGCCCTCAGCGGGAAAAAAGTCGCGCTGTTGAGCGATTGGCTCACGGTCCCCGGTGGTGCCGAGGAGGTTGTTCGACAAATGTTGGAGGTGACCCCAGCAACCGTCATCGCCGCTCAGTTGAACGCCGAGAAGTTTCCGTGGCTGGCTCAATACGAGCATCGAACAACTTGGGTGTCGAAGGCTCCCCTCGGAACTTCGAAGCACTACGTTTACGCTCCCATCCTCGCCGACGTTTATCGTGGGATTGATCTTCGCGAGTTCGACGTTGTTTTGTGCTCTAGCCACACCTTTGGGCACCACGTGAAGCGCGCTCGACCGGATGCAAAGGTTTACGTTTACTATCACTCTCCTGCTCGCGCCGCATGGTTGCCAGAGATTGATAAGCGCGCCGGACAAGGATTCTTAAGGAGCCTCGTTGTTCAGCGAATCAAAAAACTTGATCTTGAGATATGCGGTCGACCGAACCGGATCAGTGCGAACAGCCAAACCACCGCCGACCGAATCAAACGGTTCTACAACCGAGAGGTCGATCGGGTGGTTTATCCCGGCGTGGACGTGAACAAGTTTGCTCACACACAGCGTCCTGGACCTGGAAACGGCTACGTGATGTGGGGGCGCTTGATCGAATACAAACGGGTCGATCTCGCGATCGAGGCGGCGAAGATCATGGGCTTCGACCTGCACATTGTTGGGAAGGGCCCGATGGAGGCGACCCTTCAGGAACTTGCAAAGGGTCACGCGAACATCAAGTTTCACGGTCGGCTCAGCGATGAAGGGCTACAGGAACTCCTCGCCACCTCGCGAGCGTTCCTCTTTCCGGCTTACGAAGACTTTGGAATTGTGGCAGTTGAAAGCTTGAGTGCGGGTTTGCCGGTTGTCGCATTCAGCGCGGGTGGCGCTGCGGAATCGGTGACTCCAGACTGCGGAGTCCACATTCATGAACAGACGGTAGAGGCTCTTTGCGAGGGGGTTAGAGCTCTTGAAAGCAGGGAGTTCGACCCCTTGGTCTTGAAAACTCAAGCACAGCGGTTTTCCATCGATAGGTTCAAGCAGGAGTACGCCGAAGAGGTTCTCGCGCTTCTCCAATCGTAAGGTTCGGGGTCTAGCTGAGTTCGCCGAATCCCGTTTTTCCGGGACGTGGGCACACGATCAAGTACAATGCAGGTTCAGCTCTCAAGAGCAGAGCGCTCTGAGAGGGCAAGGGCCTTAGGGAAGGTTAGGGTTTCAGGAATGAGCTTGCGCCTTGGAAGGAACTCATGCTGACGATTGAAAAAGAGTTGGTCGCCGAATTCGCGCGCTCCGTAGACCAGGCGAATCACATCATCGTCGGAACGCATCTTAATCCAGACGGCGACGCGCTTGGCTCGGCAATCTCCATGGGTCTTTTCTTGGAGTCGCTCGGGAAATCGTTCGAGGTCCTGTGCCACCATCCCGCTCCTCGCAACCTCCGATTCCTGCCTTGCGTGGACAAGATTCGCACCGAAGGGACCGACAAGACAGCCGATTTGGGCATCATCTTGGATCTTGATTCCACCGAGCGGTTGGGCAATCACAAAGAGCGTTTCGACGCGGTTCCTAAGCTCATTGTTGTGGATCACCACGTCCCTCACCAGGCTCCAGGCGACGTAAGAATTGTCAACACGTCTGCCGCCGCAACGGCCGAGTTGCTGACCAAGCTCTATCTTCAGCTTGAAGCACCCATCTCACCCGATATGGCGACCTGCCTCTACACGGGCATCGTCACCGACACGGGATCTTTTCGATTCAGGAACACAAGCTCTTCCGCCCTCCAAGCGGCCGCAACGCTTTTAGAGCGTGGTGCCGCCTTCGAGAAAGTGAGTGAAGAGGTCTTCCAAAGTCGCCAACTCTCCTCTGCTCGGCTTTTGGGACACACCCTGGAGACGATGCAACTGGACATGAACGACCGCTTGGCATGGGGCACCCTCAGTCATCGAGACTTCACCTGGGCGAACGCCAAAGATGAGGACACCGAAGGGTTTGTGAACGAACTCCTTTCGATAGAGACCGTTCAAGTGGCGGCACTCTTCCGAGAAGCGGTACCCGGCAAGATTCGCGTTTCTGTTCGTAGCCGAGGGACTATCGACGTCGCCGAGGTCACGCGCCAGTTTGGCGGAGGCGGTCACAAAAACGCCGCTGGGTGCAATTTTGAGACATCTCTTGAGGAAGCGGAGCGCCGCTTGGTCTCAGAATTAAGACTGTGCTTGGAATCTGTCTAATCGACAAGCCGATCGGGATGACCTCTCACGATGTGGTGGGCATCATGCGACGGCGGTTCCAAACGCGGCGCATTGGTCATGCAGGAACGCTGGACCCCTTGGCGAGCGGGCTTTTGGTGGTTGCGGTGGGACCCGCAACGCGCTTCCTTCAGTACCTTGACCTTGAACCTAAGATTTATCGCGCCCGGATTCAGTTTGGAGTCGAAACCGACAGTTACGATGCGGAAGGCACGGTGGTCGCCGAGAAGCCGGTGCCGGACGACCTCGAAGCTAGAATCAAAGAGGCGCTTCCCCGCTTCCGAGGGCTTATCGATCAACTACCGCCCATGTACTCGGCAGTAAAGGTCAAAGGGCAGCCGCTGTACAAATACGCTCGACAGGGGATTGAGATGGAGCGGAAAACTAGGCGTATCCACATCGCGCGATTCGACATTCTAGAGTCGAACGACAGCGAAGTCCTAGCCGAAATCGAATGCTCGGGTGGCACTTACATTCGAACGCTCGCCCAAGACTTGGGCCAAGCCGTCGGTTGTGGTGCCCACTTGATTGGTTTGGTGCGAACCGAGGTTGGCAGATTCCAATTGTCAGACGCTGCGAACCTGGAGGAGGTCAATCCGGAGAACCTCATTCCTCTCTCAACCGCTTTGTATCCGATGCTCATGCGCGAACTGAACGAATTGGAGCTAGCGAGAGTTCGTAACGGCAACCCGATCCCGGCTCGAGTTTCGCCCAGTGAGGCTCTCGACCGAGGATTCCGCTCTCCGTCTAGGAATGGCGAGGAAGGAGAAGCGATCCCTTACGTTGCGCTCACCGATCCCTCCGGACAGGTTATTTCCGTTGCCTCACTCGAAGGCGATTTCTTGCATCCCGAGTGCGTGATCCCGACCGAGGCACCCCCGACACCCACGCATCCTGGCGAGAGAGATTAACGTCTTTCTAAGAAAGCGATGAACGAACCGATCATCAACGTTTCGAACTCAGGGAATCAGGAGGCACCACCGCCTCTCACCTTTCCTGGGAAATTGGGTTGGTTTATTCCATCGACGAAGTCGCGGGCGGCTCCGAATCTCGTCTGGTTCTTTATTTGGCTAGGAGTTACCCTTGTCGGACTGGCGCTTACGCCTTCAGGTCATGGGCACGGAACGCACCAGTCATTGGGCCTGAGTCCTTGTCCGAGCGCACTCTTCTTGGGCAGACCCTGTCCCGGGTGCGGGCTAACGACCTCTTGGACGCACTTTTTGCACGGAAACATCGTTGAATCCTTCCGCGTTCACTGGCTCGGACCCATTGGTTACCTCATCTTTACCGTGTGCGCCTGGATTGGCGCAATCGGATTCTTCAAAGGTTTTCGGTGGAACCAAGACAGCCTGTCTTTGAACCGATGGATCATCGCGCTAGTCGCCTTGTTTTTCCTCTATGGAGGCATCCGATTCGCCGCCGTAACGGATTACCGAACGCCAAAAGAAAATGGGATCCGAAAGTTTTTCGGATCCCAACCGTAGGCCTTAATGGTTTAGAGAGGCAGGCGGGTTGGATCGAAGCACTTGCCGGGTCCTACCCAATCTACTTCTGCAGCAAGGGGGCGGCACTCACCGTTGCAGTCTGCCCAATCCATGTTGTAAGGCCAAGTGTTATCGCCCCGTCGCTCTAGCGCTTTCGACCAGTGAACTTGATTCACATGTCCGTCTACGAAACACGTGATCATCTTTTGCCGATACCGGAACGATTGCTCCTTACCGTAACCCGACCATCGGTTCGTTCCACAAGTCAGGTTGATGTCCAGTGATTCCAGAAGGTTGATAAACGTGTTCGTGCCGGGCACAATATCGGCATCGCCACCGGTAAAGAAAGCGTAGGTGTTCGCGGGCTCTTCCACAGCAGTGGCGACTTGCGCGGGAACGTTGGTGGCCTTTGTCAAACCGTCGTAGTTCCAAGTGTAGTTGCCATCGTTGGTCCAGTTGGTAACCGTAAGTTGATCCTTTCCATCTGGACTAAGCGGACAATCATAAATGTCAATGTTCTTGACGTAAGGTCCATAGAACCAAGGCCAGTTTGTCCAGGCGCGAAGATTATTGTTGGCACCAAAACCGTAGGCAGCGGGGACGACTACTCCGCCCAGATTCTTGTGGAATGTATCTTCCCAGTCGCCGAG
>CAZAVC010000097.1:0-6747 GCA_964488265.1 uncultured Fimbriimonas sp. | reverse complement strand
AAAGAAGTCTACACGTCCATGGGACTGAACGAATACGAGTTCAATTTGATCGTTCAAATGATCGGGCGCGAGCCATCCTACACCGAACTCGGCATGTTCGCCGTCATGTGGAGCGAGCACTGCGGCTACAAATATTCCCGGCCCATCCTTTCGAAGGCTTTTACAAAATACAAGGAAGCCATCGAGGGCGCAGGGCTTGAGAATGCGGGTGTGATCGACATCGGTGACGGAATGGGAGTCACCATGAAGGTCGAGTCCCACAACCACCCAAGCTCGGTTGAGCCCTATCAGGGTGCGGCAACCGGTGTCGGTGGGATCATCCGAGACATCCTTACCATGGGTGCACGCCCGATTGCCTCCCTCAACTCACTTCGTTTTGGCCCAATCGAGAATGGCAAAGCTCCAGATGCGATCGTCCAACGAAATCGCTATCTTTTCGACCATGTTGTGGGCGGTATCGCTGGATACGGGAACTGCGTTGGCGTCCCCACGGTTGCGGGCGAAGTCAATTTCCACCCCCGATACAGCGGTAATCCGCTCGTAAACGCGATGTGTGTCGGAATTTTGCCTCTCGATAAGGTGACCACCGCCGCTGCTGCGGGAGCGGGCAATCCGGTCCTCTATCTTGGTTCTGCCACCGGGCGCGACGGTATCCACGGTGCCACCTTCGCTTCCGAAGCTTTGGATGAGGAAAGCGAGTCGAAGCGCCCAAACGTTCAGATCGGCGACCCTTTTGCAGAGAAGCAGGTGATCGAGGCAACGTTGGAAGCGCTCGAGACCGGCGCGATCGTGGCCATTCAAGACATGGGTGCAGCAGGTTTGACCTGCTCCACAATCGAGATGTCTGCAAAGGGCGAAGTCGGCATGGAGATAGACCTAGACCTCGTTCCGATGCGCGAATCGGACATGAGCGGCTACGAGCTGATGCTGAGCGAGAGCCAAGAACGTATGCTCGCAGTGGCGCATAAGGGACGTGAGAACGAAGTCCTAGACATCTTCCACAAGTGGGGAGTGAAGGCCGAGGTCGTTGGTTATGTGATCGACGAACGGGTCGTTCGTGTGCGACGCCATGGCGAACTCATCGCCGAGGTGGACCCGCTCTTGCTTGCCGACCAGTGTCCCACCTACACCACAGAAGCGGCCGTGCCCGCCTACTTTGAGGAGTACGCGAAGTTCGATCCGAAGGCCCTACCGGCAGCCGATCTTCAGAGCGCTCTGATCAGTCTGTTGAAGTTCCCGGACATTGCTTCGAAACGGTTTGTTTTCCGGCAGTACGACCAGCAGGTTCAAACTCAGACCGCCCTTAAGGCAGGGAAGGGAGACGCAGCCGTTCTTGCTCCGGCCGGATGCAAACGAGGGATCGCTCTAAAGATCGATGGCAATGCCCGATACGTGTTTGCCCATCCCCGTCGAGGCGGACGCCTGGCCGTGGCGGAAGCGGCCCGGAACGTCGCCTGCACCGGAGCGCTTCCTGTCGCTGCGACCGATGGTCTCAACTACGGTAATCCGCAACAGCCGCATGTTTATTGGCAGTTTTCCGAATCCGTGTTTGGAATCGCCGAGGCCGCGGAGGCGCTCGGGACACCCGTCGTTAGTGGCAACGTAAGTTTCTACAACGAGTCGGAACTCGGCGAAGTGCTTCCTACTCCGCTTATCGGAGTTTTGGGCGTGATCGAAGACCCGACTAAGAGCGTAGGAATCGCGCCGAACGAAGGAGACGTCCTCGTGTCGGTCGCGTTTGACCTCCCGGATGATCCGCACGGTTTCTTAGGCGCTTCGGCTTACGCTTATGCGATCCACGGCGTGGAGTCAGGCTATCCAGCCGATACTGATCTCTCGAAAGAGGCTGCCCTTGCAAAGTTCCTCGTGAAATCGGCCGACGAAGGACTGATTTTCGCCGCGCACGATGTCAGTGACGGTGGTGCCGCCGTGGCACTTGCCGAAATGGCGATGGCTTCTGGTAAGGGTGTTTCGGCAGAGCTATCGGGCAATGGAGGAGTCACGGAGAATCTCTTTGGCGAGCGACCAGGGCACGTTTTCGTCGCAACCACAGAGGTTGACAAACTTCTAATCCTTGCAGGTGAATTCGGATTAACGGCGAATGTCGTAGGAACGGTTGGTTCATCGGAACTGAAACTTACAACCCTGGGTCACACTTACAGTTGGAGTTTGAATTCCCTTTCCGAGGCGTTCGAGGGAGCGATCCCTTCGGCCATGGAAGGAGCAGCTGTTTAGATTTGGCACGAAAAATGCGTTACTTGTCTTTTATGAAATTGAGTCGAGGTCTTTTTACCGCTGCGATCTCTGCGGTGATGATGGCTTCCGTAGCAATAGCGGAGCCGATCCAAGGTGCAGGGCAGGGAGATACCAACCCGCCGAAGAACGGGCAACAGATTTCTCCTGAAGAGCGCATTATCAAGCAGCGCATCGCCGAAGCTTCGGCTCTTTACGATGCTCGCGACCCTAAGCCTGCCATCGTTGCATTCGAGGCTCTTGAAAAGGATGCGCCCGATAACGCTGAGGTCAAATCCTGGCTCGGATTCCTTTACTTGCGAACAAAGGAGCTCGACAAGGCGATTCCAAAGCTGGAAGCGGCAAAGAAGGGTCGTCCAAACGATTTAGAGATCATCAACAACCTTGGAACCGCGTACATGGAGGCGGGTCGGTTGGATGAAGCTGAGAAAGTCTTCATCGAGTTCACGAAACTTGATGACGCTCGGTTTGAGCCGCACTATAACCTCGGCAACATCTATCTTGAAAAGCGCGACTACGCCAAGGCGATCAATGCGTTCAAGTCGGCAAACATGCGCAGCGCAAACACCCCGTACATCTTGAATAACCTTGGTGTTGCGTACGAGTCCTCTGGAGATATCAAGAGTGCTGCTACCGCATTCCAACGCGCCTCCGATGGACAACAAAAAAGCGGTGCCTACGCTCGAAACGCAGGGTTGATGTTCTTCAAGCTGAAGCAGTATCCCCAAGCGATCACCTATCTGGAGCGGGCGATGGGCAATGGAGTTGCCGAAGACCCGGTTGTTCTTGCGCTGGGAGATGCCTACGCAAAGACCAACAACTACCAGCGATCGGCTCAGCTCTACGCGACGGTCGCCGGGGCAAAAGAGAACCAACCGACCTACTGGTACAACCTCGGTGCTCTCCGTGAACGATCTGGCGACACTGCCGGGGCGGAAGAGGCCTATCGAAAAGCGCTAATGCTCGACGATCGAGACGTTGATACCCTCAACAACCTCGGTTTGCTCCTCTACAAGAGAGGCAACTATTCCGAGGCCCGAACCCATTTTGAAAAGGCGCTGGGTCTTACCCCTTCAAGTGCTCGCGCTCAGCGAAACTTTGTCGCTGCTTGCGTCTCGATGGGCGATTATAAATCGGCTTTCCCATACATGAAGAAGATGCTTGCTGCAAATCCAAAGGATAAGGACCTGCGGCTTGACTACGCGGCGGCTCTTTTCCAAATGGGTGACTCGGAAACCGCAGAGAAAGAGTTCCGACGAGTGCTCGCAGGTGACAAGAAGAACGCCGAGGCTCTCAACGGCATCGGACTCTGCCACCTCAAGAACTCTCAGTTGGTCCAGGCAGAAGCGGCTCTCCGATCCGCAATAAAGTACAACCCGAAGCTCGTTCCGGCTTACAATAACTTAGCCATTTGCTTAGAGAAGCGGAACCGAAGGTCGGAAGCGATTGACTTGCTCGAAAAAGCAGCCAAGATCGACCCGAATCACGCCGAGGTCCAGCGGAACCTGAAGCGGATGAAGGCAGCAGCGTAGTTGCACATTGGATTCATCGTTAACTCGCATCGCGAAGATGCGCTTATGGCCGCCCGGGAGGCGGCCAAATGGCTTTCGTCGAAACGCATTGACGTCAAGACTGAGGCTCAAATTGCTCCCGTGGTCGGGCTGAGTCCCGCCTCGCGCGAGGAGTTGGCACAGTCTGATCTTGTAGTTGCGTTTGGTGGCGACGGCACCCTGATTCGAGCCGCTCACATCTGCAGCGAGCTTGGAACACCCATTTTGGGCGTGTATTTCGGGCGGTTCGGATTTGTAACGCAGTGCGACCCGAAAGACGTTCAACACTCTATCGATAAGTTCTTGGCGAAGGAGTACAGCCTAGAAACTCGGATGATGATTCAGGCCGACCTTGTTCGGGGCGATCAAGTCGTCGCGACACTCCACAACCTCAATGAATCTGTTCTTCAGCGTACGGTCACGGACCGGATGCTCACCTTCGACGTGGAAGTCAACGGGTCACCACTTACACGCTACCCAGCGGATGGCGTGATGGTCAGTACGCCCACTGGAAGCACGGGATACAACCTCTCGGCGGGTGGTCCTGTGGTCGATCCGAATATCGAAGCGCTCATCCTCACGGCTGTCGCACCCCACACTCTTTCGGCGCGACCACTCGTTCTGGGTCCAAAGAACAAGATCACGTTGAAACTTGATTCAGGCGGCGACTCCGTGCTCTCTGGCGACGGTCAAACCAGGCTTCATTTGCTGAAGGGAGATGAAGTGCGAATACAGAAGTCTCCCCGTATGACAAACTTAGTCTCCGTAGCCGATCAAGATTTTCTTGAAAAACTCCGCTACCGACTTCTTTGGAGCAAGAGCGTCATTGGAAACGACCCTGAATAACAAAACCGCCGTGGCATCGAAGACCATCCTTTCCGTCGAGGATGCGAGGGTCACGTACCCTGTCAACAAGGGCGTGGTTCGGGCGTTGGATGGTGTTTCGCTGTCTGTAAGTCCAGGCGAAATCGTTGCGGTTGTTGGTGAATCCGGTTGCGGCAAAACCACGTTGGCGAAAGCGGTTTTGGGTCTGCAGAACATTGCGGGTGGACAAATCATTTTGAATGACACCCCGATCAAGGGGACCAGGCGGGGAATGGCCGCTCATGTCGGAATGGTTTGGCAAGATCCGTACGCGAGCCTCAATCCTCGCTGGACCGTTGCACGATCTTTGGAAGAGCCCGCAAAGCTCGTTGGGCGAAAGATCAACGTGAAAGAGGTGTTCGAGATGGTCGGTCTAGATGAGCGATTCATGGATCGATATCCTCACCAACTTTCGGGAGGGCAAAGACAGCGCGTGGCAATTGGACGGGCCCTCGCGCTTCAACCACCACTTGTGATCTGCGACGAGCCAACCTCTGCGCTGGACCTCAGTATTCGCGCCCAGATTTTGAACCTACTCAAAGAACTGAGATCTAAGCTCGGGTGCGCGTTCTTGTACATTTCGCACGATCTGACCACGGTTCGGTTCTTGGCGGATCGGGTCGCAGTCATGTATCTCGGTCGAATTGTTGACGAGGGCCCAACTGAGGCGATCTTCGGTGAACCTCGGCATCCTTACACGAAGGCTCTGATGGATTCAGCACCAACATTGGATAAGTTGATGTACCTGCCGGATCCGGTTGAAGGGGAAATGCCGAATCCCACGGAAGAATTTGTAGGATGCCGATTCGCGGGCAGATGCCCCTATGTGTCGGGTCGATGTCGGGAAACAGACCCTGAAGAGACTCACGAGGGCAACCATCGTTTCTATTGTCACCATCCCTTAACAATTCAGGTGCAATAATCTCCTTAACAATTGGAGGAGAGTCATGGAGGGAGGGCAGTATGCACGCCATGCCTACGACGCGGAATTACGAGATTTAGAGCATGAGATGTTGGCGATGGCAAGTATCGCCGAGACGATGGTTGCCGAGGCGACCGAAGCACTACTCAAGCTCAACCGTAACCTTGCAATGGAGGTCATTCATAAGGATGACCAGATTGACCGCTTAGACCTTCAAATTGAAGCGCGATGCATGCGACTGTTCGCATTGCAAAACCCAACCGGAGCTGACTTGCGGCTCGTGGGTTCGATGATGAAAATCATCACCGATGTCGAACGGGTTGGCGACCTTGCCGTGGACCTGGCGAAGGTCGCGCTTAAGATCGACAACGAGGCAGGGAAGTCGGACGTCGTTGATCTTTCCAAAATTGCGGGCCTGTCTCGACAAATGTTCCGCGAGGCGGTTCAAGCCTTTGTGAGGCGCGACAGCACCCTCGTTCAATCGGTTAGCGAAGTCGAAGGGGCGGTAGACGAACTGTATCGTCAGATTCGTGAGCAAATTTTCGAACTCATGAAACAAGAACCGGAGGAAGTGGTTCCTCTTGGTTGGTTGTTCTTGGCCATCCATCATCTTGAACGAATCGCCGACCACGCGGTCAACATCGCCGAACGTGCCGAGTTTATTGTTACCGGCGAACTTCGGCAGCTCACCCGTGTGCAGAGCCTTTCCGAGTCGTCCGAACCCACCTAAAGGAGCGCTTTAGCCTCTGGGGGTAGTTCTTCAAACGTGGGTTGACCGGACTGGGCGCCTGGCTTGGTGACGGATTGTGCTGCAACATAATTCGCAAAGGATGCCGCTACGGTTGGAGAGAGTCCCCGCGAGAGAGCGAATGAGAGACCGCCATTAAAGGCATCTCCCGCTCCGACGGTATCGACGGCTTGAACTTTAGGTGCCGGGACCAATCCTCGGGAGGTTCGGGTGGCTACATAGGCGCCTTTTTCACCAAGAGTCGCGCAGACTCCGAGAACACCGGTTGCCAGTACGCGATCAACAGCGAGATCTAAAGTTGCCTGGTCAACAACATCAACCCCGGTTAGCCATGCCAATTCATGCTCGTTGGGGGTGATCAAATCGACGACTCCCAAGAACTCGGTGTTTGGCCGAGTTGAGATCCCCGG
>CAZAVC010000096.1:0-6838 GCA_964488265.1 uncultured Fimbriimonas sp. | reverse complement strand
GCGTTTATTCAGCCTTCCCCAAGACCTTCGGTCATGACGGTTTATTCATCCCGATCAATCCAAAAAGCCGTCGAGACGGTAATGGAAGATCCCGACTGTACCGATCCGGAATCGATCCAACGCGCCTTGCGACAATGGATCGTCTCATTTGAAAGGTCACCCAGCCAAATGGCAGAGCTTAGAGGAATTCTTCTGCTCATCAACCCCGCCATGACTCCGAACGACCTAATGACTTCACTGAGGCAGGCAACGCGGAGTGAGATCGCCCTGGCCCACGAGCGATGGAAGGCGGGTATCTCGCTGTGAGCATCCTTCAGTCCTCGCTTTTAATGCTCTGTGCTTTATCGCAGGGCGCAACTGACCCCAGGCCTCCGATCGTCCCGATGCAGCAAGAGGGCGAAGCGGTTCAAATTGAGTGTTTGATCCCGACCGATAAGGTGCCGCCTTACCGCAGGTGGCTGCTTGAGTTAGTTTGTCGAACGATCCCCCAAGGGACGGAGAACTTTGCCGCCAATCAAATGAAGAAGGTGGTGCGAAACTGGTCCGCTCCCACTGTGTTGCTGAACTCAGACCATGTTCGAATCGCTTTCTCTGTGTCGGAAGACGATCTTTCCGAAGGGTATTCGCTCTTAGAGTCCATTCTTCTGAGACCAACCCTCTTGAAGGCGGAACTGGATAAGTCGATCGACCAAGCCTTCCGGACTGCAGAAGACCCATGGGCATCGCTGGATACTCGGCGAGAGGGCGGCGTGTACGCCGTGACCTCTGAGGATGCTAGGTCTTATTGGCGATGGTTCGTCAGCAACAACCGCCCAACCATTCATGTCTTCTCGTCGATGAGTGAAGGGTCTTTGACCTCAAGATGGACTTCCCGGCCCGTCACCTGGCCGGTTCCGGTACGCCAAGAACCATATGTTCGGGAACGGCGAATCACGGCTCCGAAGCAGACGACGTTTTCAGTCGACGCCGCCCCAACCCGTCTTTTACCGAAATCCGATCCGAATCTTGCGGCCGTATTCGTTGGGCTCTCGATCCTCTCTCACGGGAAGGAAGCGGTGCTTTTCAAAGTCGTTCGCGAAAGGCTCGCGATGACTTACCGTCAGGAGGCAGTTCTTACTGCCGCCCCGGAAGGGTGGATTATCCGGCTCAAGTGGGGTGGCGACTCCAAAACGGACAGACTTGCGATGAAAGAGGCGCTGGTTTCAGCCGTAAACGAATTGTCTGAAGGAGACCTCACGAGGGCGATCAGGCTCTTGGAAAGTGGGATGAAGGGCGTTTTTCCGTTAACTTACTTACAAGTTGGACCTGAAGACACTGAGACCGGACGAATCGGAAGCCCAGCATGGAAGTCTTACTGGAGATTCAAAACCGGTCGAGATTGGAACGAGGAACAGTTCCTGCAGCAAGCCCAGATGGCACGACTTGAAGAGATGAAAGACCTACTCAAGTCCTGGATCGAGAAGCTTTAACTATCTTGCCAGTTCTGATCTTTAGAGCAAAGCGGAAGGAAATCGCAGTTGGGACACAGGGCCTTCTTGGCCGGGACGTGATCGGACAGTTGGGTCGCAATGATCTCATTTCCAATCCACTCCAGATCATTCCGGAAGACCTGCATGTCCACGGGCGACAAGCTTGTCGAAGCTCTCTGACCGGATCGGAGGGCGAGAATGGTGGCTTGGATTTTCCTGTCTGGATATCGCTCTTGGAGCATGAGTTGATAACAGCTCATAGCTAGGTCCGCGGCTACGTCATCTGCACTGACGCCACTTCGACCGGATTTGTAGTCGACAATGTCGAGCGTGCCATCAGGAAGTTCATCAATTCGGTCAATTCGACCTTGGAGGATGAACTTCTCAAACTCCATCTTTACGGTGTGCTCCACGAAAAGCGTTTTGGTTTCATCCTTGCGCTCAAGGGTTTCCGCAACGTGCTTTTCGATGATGAGTCGACCCTCACCGAAAGCCTCCGCCATTTCTTCCGCACTTCCGTATCCCGCTTCGATCCAAGAATCTTCGTAGAGGGTGAGTGCCTCGCCGACCGTTGTGACCCCCGTGTCTGAAGAGTCGTGGAATCGTTCCAGCACTTTGTGCAGGGTCGATCCGAATGAGTAGTAGCTCTTCGATTTCAAATACCACTTGCCACGAGGATCCAAGTAGGTCCAACCGTACTTCACCGGACAGGCGAGATAGGTCGTGATCTTTGTGGGTGAAACAAGCGGTTTTCGGGGCACGTGCGTATTTTACGAGAGAGACCCCGGCCCTCTGCCTACATCGTGAAGTTTCGATAAAAATTGAAAGTTGGGAGCATTCGACCTACTTTGGCGCGTAAACTAAGGATGTGACCGACACCAAACTGATCCGTCTCGGGCATTCCCCCGATTCTGACGATGCCTTTATGTTCTGGGGCCTCGCCAATGGACAAGTCAAGACGGAACTTGAATTCGAACACATCCTCCGGGATATTCAGACCCTCAACGAGTGGGCAATGGAGGGCAAGTTGGAATCGACCGCAGTTTCGGTTCACGCCTTCGCTTACGTAGCAGACAAATACGCGCTGCTTCGTCACGGAGGTTCGTTCGGTGACAGCTACGGCCCCATGCTGGTTTCCTCTGAGCCTCTCTCGATTGAGAGCCTGAAGGAGATCACGATCGCCATTCCAGGGAAGCTGACTTCTGCATTCCTACAGCTCAACTTGTTCTTCGAAGATCAGTTCGGCTCGACCGCCGACTTGAAGTACGAAGTCGTTCCCTTTGACGAGATCATTCCGGCGATTCAAGAAGGGAAGTACAAGGTGGGCCTTATCATTCACGAAGGACAGCTCACCTACGGTCGAGACGGTCTCCACCTCATCGCCGATATGGGCGTGTGGTGGAATGAGAAGACGGGCCTTCCTCTTCCTCTCGGCGTCAATGTCGTTCGGAAGGATTTGGGAGAAGACGCAGTTGTCGAAGTCAGTCGCTGCATGCGGGAGAGCATTTCAGCAGGTCTTTCGGAGCGATCCAAAGCCCTTGACTACGCCCTCCAGTTCGCCCGAGGAATGGACACCCCAACGAGCGACAAGTTCGTAGGCATGTATGTGAACGAGCGAACGCTCGACATGGGCGAAGAAGGCGTAAAAGCCATTCGCCTGCTCCTCAGCGAGGGCGCCCGAATCGGCCTCGTACCTGCAGTCGAAGTCTCCGTTGTCGACTAACGCCTAGATTTGAAGTTCCCTCGATTACTCCGCGCCTTGGCGAGGGAACTTCACTTCTGAAACCGTCCACCCTAGAACGTCGGTCATCTTGAATCGACCTCCCATTGTTCGGGTGAGCGACGTAACAATTTGAAGCCCCAAACTGTTCGTTCCCGAAAGGTCAAAATTTGGTGGAAGGGGATCTCCATTGTTCGAGACCCATAGAGAAACCTCGTCGTTCTTCTCTTCCACGTTCACGTGAATCTCGCCTTCGCTGGTCTTTGCAAATCCGTGCTCCACTGCGTTGGAAATGAGTTCGTTGAGGACTAACGCAATTTGGGTTGCCTGGGTCATGTTGAGGCGCACCTCTTCTCCTCGCACAACAAACTGAATGTTCTTGTTCGGCAGGATCAGCGAAGCATGCTGGTGGTGGACCAGTGCTTCTGCAATCGACCGCAGTCCAACATGATCTAGGTCCTCCCGACTGAGAAGATCGTGGACGGCGGAGATTGCAAGGATGCGCGTAAGGATATCGTTCAGCGCTTCCTCCAACGACTTGTAGTTGGCGGCACGCATTTGCAGTCGAAGCAGGGAAGCAACCTGTTGAAGATTGTTCTTCACACGGTGGTGCATCTCCTGCATGAGCGTGTCTCGCACCTGCAATTTGGCATTTTCAATGGAAAGCGCCGCCTGCTTCGCAAGAGTTTCAAGGGCGCGAATTTCGTCGGTCGTGAAGTCTCGAATTTCTTCGGTGTAGCAACTCAAAACTCCAATGGCTTTTCCGCCTATCGCTAGGGGAACGCAGATCATCGAGCGCAGCCCCTGCTCTCGGGCCAGATCGTGTCCAATGTATTCGTCTGCAATTTGAACGTCGCGGACGATGATCGTCTGACCGGTTTCAATGGCGCGCCCGGCATAGGATTCGCCGATTTTGATGGCGCGTTTGCGCTGGTAGGCCTTGACTGTGGCCTGGGTAGCCCGAAGAACGAGCTCGTGCCGTGCCTGGTCCAGGAGCCGGACGGTGCAAACCTTGTAATTGAACTGCTGTGCGGTCAAATGGACCAACAGCTGAAGGACTTCCTCAAGATATGGGCTGTTTGAGATCGTCCGCGTGACTTCACTGAGGGCGCCGAGTCGGTTCGACTGGTTACCGACTTGAAATCCGCTTCGAAACACCTTGAACGTGAGAGACACCAGTTCCGCAATCTCCTCGAGGTCCCTTTTGCGCTTGGGCGTGAAATCAGTTGGACGGGTGCGACGATAAAGAATCACACCGAATACCAACCCGTCTGGGGCACGAAGGGGAATGGCCGCAACGCTGCCGCTGTCGGATTCGTCGAGACCCGGATACTTTGCGTAGCGAGGATGCTTGAAGGCATCGGTCCCAATGAAAACCGAGCAGCCATCACTAAGCGCCATACCGCTGAGACCGATCCCTTTTCCAAGTTTCAGCCGGTGCACAAGTTCCGGCACGACCGTGCTTGCTCGCAGGACTAAGCCATCCGAGCTGTCGCGGAACATGATATCGCACGAGTCAGACTCGCTTACGAGCGAGGAAAGCGCGGCAAGTTCATTAAGGAGTTCGTCCTCTGATCTTGCCTTCGCTGCCGCGTAGAGAAATCTGGTCGCTTCGATGTGGGCCATGGATTGTTTGGAGATTAGAAGGGTCCGATGGCGGTGGTGCTGACCTTCGCGGGATCCAATAACCGTCGCGCCATTTCCACGATCCTCTCGTTCGTAACCGCACGAATACGATCTCGAGTTTCCTCGATCGGGATGTGGCGGTTGTGATGCAACTCGCTCTTAGCCATTCGCATCATTCGGCTGGACATGCCCTCAAGGGCCAAGATGAGGTGCGCACACAAGCTCGTTTTTGTACGCTCCAGCTCGTCCGCCTCAAGCCCGTCAGCCATCACCTTATCGAACTCCGCTCGGATAACCTCTTGCACGGTGGGCCACTTTTCCATGCTTGTTCCGCCGTAGACGGTGAACGCTCCACCAGCGCCATAGGAAAGCGTGTAGCTCCCGACCGAGTACACCAGACCACGCTTTTCACGGACCTCTTGGAAGATTCGGCTGGACATACTGCCGCCGAGGGCAGAGTCCAGAACTCCGAGAGTGAAGAACTCGTCTTCGTCATAAATGGAGACTCCGTCGGTGCCAATGCAAAAGTGCACCTGCTCGGTGTCCTTGGACTCGAGGACGACCTTCGCCGTCCCCGACGGTCTCGATGGTTGCGTATCAGAAACGCCGGAAGCAATCGACCCGAGCGTCGATTCAGCCATGGCCCGGATTGCCTCTGGGTCGACATTTCCCGACACTGACAGAAGAATGTTTTCGCCGCGATATCGGCGGTCCATGTAACCGAGAATGGCTTCGCGATCAAAGGACTTTACCGATTCAGGGGTGCCGATGATTGGCTTGCCCAAAGCGTGATCGCCCCAACGATGGCCGAGGTGGAGTTCGTGAACATGATCCCCCGGCTCGTCTTCCGATCTTTTGATCTCTTCGACAACAACATCAGATTCACGCTCGATCTCTTCGGGATCGAAGAGAGAGTTCGTCATCATGTCGGTGAGGACATCGATGCCATTTGCCGTGTCGTCGGCAAGGGTCCGGCAGTAGTAGCAGGTGCTTTCCTTATCCGTGAAAGCGTTGAGGACGCCGCCTCTTCCTTCAATGGACTCTGCAATCTCTTTCGCCGATCTTTTTTCTGTGCCTTTAAAGAGCAAGTGCTCGATGAGGTGGGTAATGCCCGCCTCGTTGTCGAACTCGTGACGACTCCCGGTTTTGCACCAAAGACCAATTGCGGCCGACTGGACGTGAGTGAAGGGCTCGACCAACACGCGCACGCCGTTGGAAAGGGTGAATTTGTGAACTCCGTTGATTTCAGACATAAGAATTAGAGGTCGGGGTCGGTCAAGACCTTTGTCGACAAGACGCCGAGTCGTTCTACGCTCAGCGAAACCTCATCGCTCGGTGAAATCGTGCAAAGTTCGGGCGGGAAGAGCGGACCGATTGCAATAACATCGCCGGCTCGAAGGGTCGCGTTTGCCGAGGCGGAGACGAGAGCGCTTTCAAAGGTGGTTTGTAGCGTTGCCCAGTCGCCCTTGGCCTTGTCGACGCCATTGACTCGAAGAGAATAGCCAAGGGCATATGTGCTCCCACTCTCACTGTCAATAAGAACGTCCGCCAATTCATCGGGAGTCGTGATGACCGGCCCCATGTTTACGCCAAGGTCATAAGCTCGACCGTTCATGCCAAGACCCTCATCTTGTCGATTCAAGTCCAAAGAAGTTAGAACGTTTATCAACGTGAATCCAAGAATCGCTCGATCCACCTCGGCAAAATCAAATCGATAACCCCCATCTACGACAACGCACGCCAGATAGGGCAGTACGGCCAGTTCGAGACCCTTCACCGGGGTTGCGATGACCTGGCTGGGTCCAGCGATCGATCCCGGATTGCCGTAGTTGTAGGGCAAATCGTCCGGTTCGCGCTCCTCGTTTGAAGCCGAAAAGAATCGAATTGAGGGAACGCTCGCAATGGGTGCGAGCGGTCTTACGTCCGCCGCCTCGTGAATCGCGATTGGCTGCGATCCATCGGTCTCGTAGACCTTTCCACTGTAGACAATCCCCGAACGGGAGGTCCCGGGATCACTTTTCAG